>DASZUX010000689.1:0-5405 GCA_035547455.1 Chitinophagaceae bacterium | reverse complement strand
GCCTGTTTCAATGGCGCCAAATTTATCTTTGGTGATATTATTAACAGCAGGCAGCAATATGGCCGAGAAGAGCAGCCATGCCAACAATAACGAAGCAAAAACTATTAACCCATTCTCTATACAAAACTGCCAGACGATATTCTTCTTCCTGCCGCCGATCATTTGTTTAACAGCTACTTCCTTAGCCCGGCTGTACATTCCTGCCGTATTAAGGTTTATAAGATTTACCAGCACTATAAGTAAAATAAAAATACCTGCACCTACGGCACCTTTGATTATTACACTGGTAAGCGATGCATTTTCATCTGTTATTTTACTAAACGGTACTGCCAGTATTTTACTGCTTTTTTGTTCAGGGGCATAGTCATTTTGTACAATCGCAGCCATTTCCGCTTCCAGCTTGCGGGGGCTGGCGTTTTTTTGCAGGCGAAGGTAATTGCTGGCAAAGGTATTATACCAATTAGCCCCATTTCTAAAATCAGGATTACCTTCTAAAATGGCCGTAGGCAACAGTACAAATGGTTGTATAGAAGAGTTTGAAGGTACATGCTCAAGCACCCCGGTAACAGTAAGCTGCAGGGTATCATCTGCGGTTATTACTTTGCCTACAGGGTTTACGTTACCAAAAAGTTTTTTCGCAACTTCTTCTGAAAAAACAACCGAATATTTGTCCTTAAATGCACTAGCCGGGCTGCCATATTTAAAAGGAAATTGAAACACTTTAAAAAAGCCTGTATCACCAAAAGCGGTAGTTTCCTGTATCTCCTTGTTATTATATTTTAACCACGGATAGTACCATTGCTGTATGTGCGTTGCCGCTTCAACTTCAGGGCATTTCTTAACTATTTCACCTAATAAAGGATAAGTGGTTTGAGTATAAGTATTGCCGTCTGCTGACTTTGTTTTAAGGTAGTACATCTGGTCTATGTCAACCTGGTTGGCGTCAGCTGTAAAATGCTGGTACACCAGCAACGTTAGGGCCATAATGCTGGCAAACCCGGTAGATAACCCAATGATATTTACAATGCTAAAAAGCCTGTTGCGTCCTAACTGCCTGATTGCTGTTTTAAGATAGGTTTTAAACATACGGTTAGTTGGTATTGTATTACTTATTATTTAATATAGCTATTTACTTCTTCTTCCGCCAGGGGCTATTTACCGTACCAGTGCCTCCTATTCAGTCTTTAAACTCTTAACCGGGTTAGCCATTGCCGCTTTTACTGACTGAAAACTTACTGTTAGCAGTGCAATAAGTACTGCCAGCATACCAGCTAATGCGAACATCCACCAACTAAGCGGCACCTTATATGCAAAGCCCTGCAGCCATTGGTTCATAACCCACCATGCAACCGGGGTGGCTATTACAAATGCTATGGCTACAAGTTTTATAAAATCTAGGCTTAAAAGGCCGGTTATGCCGGTTATACTGGCCCCTAAAACTTTTCGTATGCCTATCTCCTTGCTTCTTTGCTCTGCACTGAAGGCTGCAAGGCCAAACAAACCCAGGCAAGAAATAATAATCGCTATTATGGTAAACGAGTTAATAATATTGCCCAGCGTAATTTCAGTTTCATATTGCTTTTGAACTTCCTCATTTAAAAAAGCATACTCAAAAGGTACGCCGCTAAAATGTTTTTTCCATATTCCTTCTATCTTTTCCAGCAGGTTTTTATAATTATTACTATTTACAGCAACTACCATGTTGCCAAAATCGCTTTTGTCATTATCATATACCAGCATTAGGGGCTTAACCTCTCCGTGAAGGGAGTTATAGTTAAAATCTTTCATTACGCCAGCCACTTCTACAAACGTTACAGGATTGGGCGCATATTGTGTGTACAGCTTTTTACCAATTGCAGTTTCCGCGGTAAAGCCAAGGCGTTTGGCCAATGTTTCATTAATAAGCACACGGCCAGAATCATTAAGTCTGAAATCCCTCCCGCTTATAATGTGAATACCGTTTGCCTTTGCAAAAAATTCATCAGTGTCAATATTTTTTGCATCAATTGCAGTTGTCATGTTACCACCGTCAGGGTAAACTCCATGGTCTTGCGGCACAAACTGGCTAAGGTAGTTGTTTGACATACTAACATAACTTACCTGGGGCAGTTGCTTAAGATCGCTGCTGAAAGCATCCATTTGCTGCTGGGCAGATTGAGTATAAAAGCTGAATACGAGTTTTTGATTTTGGTCAAACCCCAGATCTTTATTTTTTATAAAATTTAGCTGGCTGTATATAACAACTATACCTGTTATTAATACAATAGACAGCACAAACTGAAACACCACCAGCGACCTGCGTATGCCCGCTGCCGAAACATGGGTTGTAAAATTGCCCTTAATGACTTTTATTGCCCTGAATGCAGATAAATAAAATGCCGGGTAACTGCCTGCTACAAAACCGGTAACCAACACCAGCCCGGCGAGTATTACCCATACCAGGTAGTGTTTAAACAGCGTTAACTGTATATCGGCATTTGTTAGCTGGTTTAACAGCGGCAACACTGCCGCAAGCAGCGGTAATGCAATAAGTACGCCTATAAATGAGAGTAAAAAAGATTCGCCCAAAAACTGCTTTATCAAATCATTACGGCCTGCACCAATTACTTTTCTTACGCCTACTTCTTTCGCCCTTTTTGAAGCGCGCGCCGTTGACAGGTTCATGAAGTTTATACAGGCAATTACCTGTATAAGTACCGCTATAATAATAAGTATTGAAAGAAACTGCACGCTAACCGTTTTACTCAATTCAACTTCGTAGCCGCTGGTTGTATGTATTTGCTTTACAGGCTGCAGGTGCAGCACTTTTGTCATGCCAATATCCTTAAGCTGCTGTTGGCCATACTTTTTCAAAAATGCAGGCAGTTTGCTTTCCAGGCCAATTGCACTGGCTCCCGTGCGTAACCTTATATATGATGCCGCATAGTTATTACCCGCCCAACTATTATTTTTAAGCGTATAACCTCCAAAACCGCCGCTGTTCATCGTCATAAACACATGAGTTTTAATATGTGTTTTGCCAAGGGTTTCATCTACAACACCTGTGATCTTAAAATTGTGGCTGCCGTAAGCATTATCCATAGTAATTACTTTGCCCGCAGCGCTTTCTTTTCCAAACAGTTTTTCGGCAAGTGGTTTCATCAATACTAATGAGTACGGCTGCAGTAAAGCATCAGCAGGACTGCCTTCGATAAAATGGTAGCTGAATACATCAAAAAAAGTAGAATCTACATACACTGCTTCATCCTCGTAAAAGCTTTTGTCTTTATATTTCAACAGGCTCTTACTAACTCCCAGGTTTGGTATCACCCTCGTAAACTGTTCAACCTCGGGGAAATCTTTTTTTAACGTGGGGGCTATAGGAGGTGATGCAGTAGCATTATTATGCTTATCGCCGCTAAGGTCAAGCGATGTTGTAATACGGTAAATATTGTCAGCATTTTTATGCTGTTTGTCATAGCTGTATTGGTCTTGTACATATAATAAAATGTACAGGCAGCAGAGCGTGCCGGCGGCAAGACCAAAAATGTTGATGATGCTGAAGGTTTTATTTTTCAGCAAAAAACGTACGGCAGTTTTAAAATAGCTTTTAAACATATTGGTAATTTATTGTGTAGTACACTCCAGACTTTTAATAAGGTTACCGTTTGTATGCTTATTTTTTATTAAGCATGCTATGCCCAACTGTTTACTGCATACCAAGCCAATGCCGTTTTTAATAGCAACTGATAATCAACAAATTAACACAATACGAACGAATACAGGTGTACGCTTGCGATACACTGGCCGCACGTTTTTATCACAAATTGTATCGTATATTGACTTTTTATAATTACCTGAGGCTGCTGATGCTTGAAAGCACTGTTTACCCAATTAATTATTAGCATATTGGGTTGATATATCTTTGTTCTCAATAATGCAATGTATGGCAATATTAATACTTGTTACAGGCGGCACATTTGACAAAGAGTATAATGAACTTACCGGTGAGCTTTTTTTTAAAGAAACACATTTACCGGAAATGCTGCGCCTGGGCCGCAACCTGGTGGAAACACGTATTGTTACACTTGACATGATTGACAGCCTTTACATGACCGACGACTACCGTGCTGCTATTGCCGGGGAGTGCAACCAGGCGCCTGAAGACAATATTATTATTACCCACGGAACGGACACTATGGCTGATACAGCCGTGTACCTGGATAAAGTGATGAATGATAAAACCATTGTTCTTACCGGTGCGATGATACCTTATAAATTTGGCAGCAGCGATGGGTTATTTAACCTGGGCAGCGCTATGGCCTTTGTACAGACCTTGCCTAAAGGCGTATATGTGGCTATGAACGGCAGTTGTTTTCCTGCCGGCCGCGTGCGCAAAAACAAGCAGACAGGGCTTTTTGAAAAGAAAGTGTAGAGTTACACCCAAAGACTGCAGGGAAGAATGAGAAAAACATGATTACCAGCCCCTGGCATCTTCATGTGCACTGCTCCTGCCTTATTCGCGACGGATATGCTCGTTTTTGAGAATCTATTGTGTGTAAGAATCCTTACTTTTTACGCTTACTCTTTCTTCTTTACCTCCACGCTCCAGTCTGCACCGCTGCCAATATGGTATTTGGCAGCAAAACTGCCCTGGTTAAGCGCGAAAGACAGGTTAAGAAGGCTATTTAGATATACTAAAGGTTTACCAATTGGAACAGCGGAAAAAGTAGCGCAAAACGGCAATAGTGATGTGTATGCCTTCTGCCGGTTATGGTAAATGGTAATAACAAGCGTATCGCCGTGGGTTGCATTTAGTTTTTTAAAGGTATCAGCGTCAATATTTGTCCACACATTGCCGAATTCAATATCCAGTACCGGTATATTGCCTTTAATAACACTATTTTTAAACTCAGGTTTTTGGTATGGTATTTTTACCACCTGCGGGGGCAATAAAGGGCCTACTTCACTAAAGCTTATAGTTCCGCTGGCAAGCCTTGCACCTGTGTACGCATATACATCCCTGCCATGAAAGGTGTATGAGTCGCCTGAGCCCTGGCGGCGGTTTTTAGTTTCGTCAATTTCACGTATTTCTTCAATACCCATACTTTCGGCTATCAAGGTTAATGTGCCGTTATCGGGCGTTACAAAAAAATAGCCCGTTTTAGTTTTAAGCACAACTGATTTACGGGCGGAGCCTACACCAGGGTCAACTACCGACACAAATACAGTACCTGCAGGCCAGTACCGGGCTGTTTGCTGCAGGCGGTAGGCTGCTTCCCATATATTAAAAGCGGGTATGTCATGCGTAAGATCAAATATTCTAAGATCCTGCGATACCCCCATTGCCACCCCTTTCATAGCCGAGACGGCGCCGTCCTTCAGCCCGAAATCACTTTGAAACACAAGTATTTTATTTTGGGCTT
>DASZUX010000688.1:0-7113 GCA_035547455.1 Chitinophagaceae bacterium | reverse complement strand
CAAGGGCGAAGGATTGGGCAACCAGTTTTTGGGTAATATACGTAATACAGACGCTATAATACATGTACTGCGTTGTTTCGATGACGACAATGTTATACATGTTGACGGCAGTGTTAACCCGGTGCGCGATAAGGAAATAATTGATATTGAGTTGCAGTTAAAAGACCTTGACAGCGTTGATAAAAAAATATCACGCACTGAAAAACAGGCACGTACAGGCGGCGATAAAGAAGCCTTGCGCGGGCTGGATATACTGCAGGCATTAAAAACACACCTTGAGCAGGGAAAAAATGCAAGGGCTTTTGAAGTGACACCAGAAGAGAAGGCCAAGCATGTTGACGACCTTTTTTTGCTTACGGTTAAACCGGTGATTTACGTTTGCAACGTAGATGAAAAAAGCGTGGCAACCGGTAACAAACATACTGAGGCAGTGCGTGAGGCCATTAAAAACGAAAAGGCTGAGATATTGTATATAAGCGCTGCTATTGAAAGTGAAATAGCCGTGATGGAAAGCTATGAAGACCGCCAAATGTTCCTGGAGGACATGGGTTTGACTGAAAGTGGTGTTGCAAGGCTTATAAAAGCAACCTACAAACTGCTTAACCTGGCTACATATTTTACAGCCGGTGTGCAGGAAGTGCGTGCCTGGACAATAACCAAAGGTATGCTGGCGCCGCAGGCGGCCGGTGTAATACACAGCGATTTTGAGAAAGGGTTTATTCGCGCAGAAGTAATAAAGTATGCCGACTTTATTAAACTTGGCAGCGAGGCCGCCTGCAGGGACGCAGGCAAACTTGCAGTACAAGGTAAAGATTACCTGGTGGAAGATGGGGACATAATGCACTTTAGGTTTAATGTATAATAACCTGCGTAAACGATGACACCTTTTTAGCGCTGCCTATTTAACTTGGGCAGCGTTTTAATTAGTGCCGGTGCTTATTAAACTCCTTTAATTTTTCGTTTACGTAAAAGAATACTTCGTCTTCCCCGGTATGCGCGCGCAGCCATTCGTATGTGGGCCGATATTTATCAACAAAATTATCCAGGTCGTCACCACGCAGGCCTGTATAGCCTGCTACAAGATCGCGGGAAAAGCGATAATCAATATAATTGGTTTTTTCAATCTCATCAAATGTAGCATAGGCCTTCCGTTTTGATTTATCACTTTTTTTTAGCAACGGGTCAAGATTAATGCCTACGCCTGCACCTGAGTTTGATTTTGATACTACGCTGGGTTTTGGCCCTGCAACACTTTCAAAATCCATTCGTCGTTTTATGCTGTCCTGCTGGTACTTGGTAAGGCCCCGTGCGGTAACAGTTACACCTGCAAGTATATTAGGCAGTTGTACTAAATAAATAGTAACAGTGTCGTCTGTCATCAGGTTATAACGCAAAGTATCAAAATGGTAATTTTCCTTGTCAAAGAAAAGAATATGCTTGTTATACGCCTCAATGCGAAAAAAGCCCTTATCATCCGTGTGGGTTAGCTTGTGGTTATTTTCATTAGTTACCAGCACCCCTTTAAGAGGCTGCAAGGTTAAGCTGTCTCTTACAAAACCCACCTTGTATTTTGACTGTGCACCTGCGCAGTAGCCTGCTGCAAGCATTACTGCTGTACAGGCAATTGTTTTTATAGTGTGTAAAGTTTTTACCATAGCAACATCAATTATAACAATAAAAACAAAACAGGGGTTTAACAAAACAGTTATAAATATGTTATATGCATTTATTCTTTTTTGTACACATCCGGGTTGTGCTTTTGCATAAACCTGCCATGTGTATCTTCAGGCAATACCTGCCAGCCAAACTGTTCATAAAGGCCATGCGCATCGCGCGTGGCAAGCATCCAGCGGCGCAGGCCCTGTAATTCAGGGTATGTATGAATGGTTTCCATCAGCCATTTTGATAGCCCCTTGCCGCGGTGTTCTTCCAGTATAAAAACATCGGCCAGGTAAGCAAAAGTTGCTTTGTCGGTAACCAGCCTGGCAAAACCAATTTGTGTATCCGCATAAAACACGCCAAAACAAACCGAATTGGCGATTGATTTTTGCACCACTTCTATAGGTATGCCGGGAGCCCAGTAAGATGTTTGCAGGTAGCTGTGAATAACACCGGCATCCATATTATCGCTGCCGGTAACAATAGTGTAGCCTTCCAGTTTAAATCTTACTGTAACCATATTATATTCAGTTGCTGCTGCAAAGGTATTAGTCAAAAGTTGCTAAAATGGCTTTACATGGCGCGATTGCCAAACAATTTTTTGTATATGGTTTTTTGTGGAAATTCTATTATATCGCCGGGCTGCATATTGCCAAGCGTTAATCCTTCAATACGGGTACGTATAAGACGTAAGGTAGGGTGGCCTGCCTTTGCTGTCATTTTTCTTACCTGCCTGTTTTTTCCTTCTGTAAGTGTTAGCTGGAGCCATTGTGCTGGTATTTCTTTTCTAAAACGTATAGGCGGGTTTCGTGGTGGTACATCCGGCGCAGTACCTGGTAATACTGCTTTGCAGGGTTTTGTTTTATAGGGCAGACCGTTTACATTTATTACAGGGCCTTGCTGTAACAAGGTAATAGCGGCGCTGCTTACAGCGCCTTCAACCTGTACCCAATACTCTCTTTCGTGTGCAAACGCTGGGTTTAGTAACCGGTTATTAAGTTGCCTGTCGTTAGTCAGCAGTAAAAGACCTTCGCTGTCTTCATCCAGCCTGCCGACCGGATAAACATCTTTGGGTACGGTAAAATAATCTGCCAGTATTTGTTTGCCCTGCTGCGGTGTAAACCGGGAAAGTACAAGGTATGGTTTGTATATGATAAAGTAACTAAGCATAAATGCAAAATCCCGCAGATGCGGGACTTTGTATATAGATGGGTTAGTAAGTAACGGGAATCTAATTCCCATCACAATATTAAAAAGAGTTTTTACTAACGCAAAAAATTTTTAAAGGAATTTTATGCACATTTTTTAGTTGTAGTGTGAATAGCATTGCGGCATAATGCTCTTTTGCAGCCCGAAGGTTAATTGGATACGTACGCCCGCAATTGCAAATACATAAATATACCGGCCTGTAACACCCGTGAATAAAGGGATTTAGCCTTTTGCTAAGTTTTTGATGACCAAAAAAAGTTGCAACCGCGCTTTACACATAGCTTGTATGAGACAGCACAGTGCAATTTATTTCAGGTTGTTAAAGTTGATAACCGCAAATTGCAGGCATTACCTTTGTACCAGTAAAAACAGTACAATGAAATTTCCTGCACCTGTTACAATACAATGGATAGCTGAACTTATTAACGCCGATGTGATTGGCAGTACTACTGCTGCGGCATTTGGTATTAACGAGATACACAAAGTTGAGAAAGGTGATTTGTGTTTTGTTGATCATCCTAAATATTACGCTGCATGCCTTAACAGCGATGCAACACATATTATTATTAACACCAAAGATGTGGTAGTGCCGGAAGGAAAAACACTGCTGGTAGTGGCTGAACCATTTGATGCATACCTTGCCATAGTTAACTACTTCAGGCCATTTATGCCTGCAGCAAAAGCGATAAGTGATACAGCTGTAATTGGTAATGATACTGTTATTATGCCCAACGTATTTATTGGTAAAGATGTGATAATAGGCAACAACTGCATTATACACCCCAATGTAAGTATAAACGATTACACACGAATAGGGAATAACTGTATAATACAGGCCGGCACAGTTATAGGCAGCGACGCTTTTTATTACAACACAAAAAAAAACCGCGACGTTTGGTACAGGCGTATGCAAAGCTGCGGCAGCGTGGTGATAGAGGATGATGTTGAAATTGGTGCAGGCTGCACTATTGACCGTGGTGTTACAGCAGTAACTTTTATTGGCCGTGGTACAAAGATGGATAATATGGTGCATATAGGGCATGATACTTACGTTGGAAAAAATTGTTTGTTTGCTGCGCAGGTAGGTATAGCCGGCGCTACTGTTATTGAGGATGGTGTTACCCTATGGGGCCAGGTAGGTGTTAGTAAAACACTTACCATTGGAGCCAACGCTGTTGTACTTGCACAAAGCGGTGTGCCATCATCTTTAAAAGGCGGCAAGGTTTATTTTGGTTACCCTGCTGAAGAGGCCGGCAACAAACGCCGTGAACTTGTATGGATAAAACGCATACCCGAGATGTGGGAAAAGCTGAAAGGTTTATAGTTTGAAGAAAGCGTAATTACCCAGCCAGTAAATTTAAGGCGTAAGTAATATTTACAATAGTAAGCCTACGGCTTAAACTATAACAATTGAACCTGCTGCATTAGCCGAACAAATCATCTCCATCAGCAGATAATGCTGCGACATATAAAAAAGCCATCGTGTAAAAACACAATGGCATATTTACTAACCCAACTAAAACCACTTATATTTATCAGCGAACTGCCTTTAGCAGCCCTGGAGATTATTTTGTTTTACAACTTATCCCTGCTATCGTTCCGGATCATCGTACGCATCACCATGGTTGTTTCAGGATTGCGCGTTTACTTATCGTTATTCTTATTAACTCAAAACTGCCGGTTAGTCTTCTTCTTCCTTACCGCCAGTCGCTGAAGCTTCGGCAATCTTAGCTCTTATTTTGGCTTCCAGATCTGCAGCCAATTCCGGGTTATCCATTATAAGCGCTTTTACGGCGTCGCGGCCCTGGCCCAGCTTGCTTGCGTCATAACTAAACCAACTGCCGCTTTTTTGTATAATGCCAAGCTCGACGCCCATGTCAATAATTTCACCCACCTTACTTATACCCTCGCCAAAAATAATATCAAACTCCGCGCTCCTGAATGGTGGCGCTACTTTGTTTTTTACCACCTTAACTTTTACGCGGTTGCCTATAGCTTCGTCACCATCTTTAATTTGCGCCATACGGCGTATATCCAACCTTACGGACGCATAAAATTTAAGCGCATTACCACCGGTAGTAGTTTCGGGGTTGCCGAACATTACGCCAATTTTTTCGCGCAACTGGTTTATAAAAATACATACCGTATTGGTTTTACTGATGGTGGCAGTGAGTTTACGCAATGCCTGGCTCATAAGCCTTGCCTGCAGCCCCATTTTGCTGTCGCCCATTTCGCCCTCCAGTTCTCCTTTAGGCACCAGCGCTGCTACGGAGTCAATAACCACTACATCTAATGCACCTGACAATATAAGCCTGTCTGCAATTTCCAGTGCCTGCTCGCCATAATCAGGCTGCGATATTAAAAGGTTGTCAACATCAACTCCCAGCTTTTGTGCATAATTACTGTCAAAAGCATGCTCCGCATCTATTATGGCGCAGATACCGCCTTTTTTCTGTGCCTCAGCAATAACGTGCGTGGCAATAGTTGTTTTACCGGATGACTCAGGCCCGTATATCTCAACAATTCTTCCCTTGGGCAGACCGCCAATGCCCAGCGCTACATCCAGCCCTATTGAGCCTGTTGACACTACCTCAAGCTGGCGCTCGGCTTTTTCATTCATCATCATTACGCTGCCTTTTCCAAAATCCTTGTCAATTTTATCTATAGTAAGTTTTAGTGCTTTTAATTTTTCTGCGTTCATAGTTGGGTCAATTTTCATCAAATGTAATCAGGTTGTAAAAATAATGAAATAATTTATATAACCTAAAATATTTAGCAAGATTTGGTAAAATATTTGGGTATCTTCTTTACGGCTTGAATAGAGTAAATGCCTTGCATAAAGGGTGAAGGTTTAAATAAAATAAATATTGCATGCCGCACCCTGGTAACAGGCGGATAAAAAGTTTTCATCATCCCCCTACAATTCATCCATAATCTCCTGCATTTTTGCAATATAACCTGCCAGCTCAGGCTGCAGGCGCTGCAGGTCAATCAGCCATGTGTGTGCAGTGCCGTTTTGTTTAAGGGTAATATAGGCAAGGCCGCCGTCTGTACAGTCGGGGCAGCCAAAAGTTGTGTCAGGGTTGTTTAGCAGGTACGCGGGAAACTCATCCAGCAGTTGCTCATCCAGCAGGTATTTATTGTTAGGCAGGGGCATACCTGCAAAGGTTAGGTTATTGGTAAAGCGCTGCATATTGTCGGCATACAACTGCCCGTTAGCAATAGTGTAAAATTTTGCGCAGTCGCCTGCGCAATTATTGTAAGCGGTGCCAAAGCTGAAATCGCCGGATATTTTAGTGGTAGATGAATTTTTTTTGCAGGCAGCAATACAGCATACAACAAAACCTATGATTACTATTCTTTTCATGCAAGGCGTTTTGGTATATTGACGCGTTTCGCAACGGGAGTGTTGCAGGGGGAAGAATTATTTAAGCCAGTTTCATTTCACTCTTTTTACGGGTGTACATTACAAGTACAATTTTATAATTTATTTTTAGGCCAGTTTGTGGTTTAGCGCAAGCACAAAACATCCTGAATTTTCATTAGACCTCTATCCAGCTTATAATGGCCTATAAAATACAAAAAACAGCAGCGTTTATATTTCTTGTAATTGTTTTACTCGTGGGCTTATTAAGCATTTTCAGGGCAACTCTTCAAAAGCCTGATCTTTATCTTATCACAGGCAAAGTAACCGGAAAAAGAATAGTAAGTTTCAGCAGTTACCGAAGTGGTACACATTACGGCATTGCTTTATTGCTGGCTGGACACACGGACATGATAGCTATTAATGCAGGCTCAGAAAATGAAGAAGAACGTAAACATGTTTTTAATTTAATTGACACCGGCAAAGCTTATCAATTCTATATGGACCCTACCATCCCAACCACCAACAGGATAAACTGGGGGATAGATGAGATTGATTATAACAACCGGGAGGTTTACATAACGTCTAACAAATTAAACCTGTACGGTGGAACGTTCATCAGTATTTTAAGCCTGGCTGGAATTGTTGGAATAACTAAGTACAAAAAGAAGCAGCAGGAAAGTTAATTTGTCAATACCTTATTCTTATGCATATTTTAACTCCCCTTTAGTGGGATGGCGTTACACCTTACCTTTGCCCGCGCTATGGCAACACATACCCCTGCTGAAACCACCCGCGGTTACATAATTATAATTACGGCTGCTGTTATTTGGGGCATTAACGGCAACCTGGTACAATTTGCCGTACAGCAACGCCAGCTA
>DASZUX010000687.1:0-8617 GCA_035547455.1 Chitinophagaceae bacterium | reverse complement strand
CCCACTGCTACTTCTGCCTACGCATCCGATGCTGTTCATCCTTCCCGCAGGGCAGAAGCTTTAGGCGCTGTTGCCATGGGGTACACCATAGGGCAGTCAGTAGGGCCTATCATTGGCAGTTACCTGGTAAACCATTACTCTTACAACGTAATGTTTTATGCTTCTTCGGCATTTGCTATGGGATCGGTTATCATTCTCTACAATATAAGGGAAACGCTGCCCAACCCACAAAGATTTAAACGGAAACACCTGTATGTAAAGAGGAATGAAATATTTGAAGCAAGTGCCTTGAAGCCTGCTATCATTTTGCTGCTGTTATCTTTTGCCAGCGGGTGTACATTGACGATAGCGCCTGATTTATCTGACGATGTGGGTCTGCATAATAAAGGCATGTTCTTTGGGGTGTATACGGCCACTGCTTTGTTGATACGGCTGCTTGCGGGCAAAACAGCTGACAGGTACGGGCGCATACCCGTATTGGTTGTCTCGTCAGTTGCCATGGCCATATCCATGCTGGTGCTGGCTTATACAACAACGGAATTTATGCTGCTCCTGGGTGCTGCTATATTCGGGCTTAGCTGGGGTATGAACGGGCCAACAATTACCGCGTGGACGGTAGACTTAGCAGCACCTGAAAAGCGCGGCAGGGCGGTAGCATCTATGTATATTGCATTGGAAGCGGGCATAGGTATTGGCGCCATTATTTGTGCGGATATTTACAATAATAACCCCGCTAATTTTATATATGCCTTTGCTTTGCCGGGGGTGCTGGCAATGGCATCTTTTTTCCTGTTATTGTTATGGCGCAAACAGCCACGCGCAAAGGGTATTGCGGTGATGGATGTGGCGGGAGAGGAGGTGTGAGTGAGCATTGACTTTTGGCGCTGCCTGTTGCTTGTTCTTTTGAAGCGGTAGAAATACATATATCGTTCACAGATGCAATGTTGGCGCCGGCATATCCTTATCTGTTGACTCTTCTTCTAATACAATATATGCGTTCTTACGCCAGCCTGCATATACGGCAGCATCCATAGGTCTTTTACCCTCGTGGGTATTTAATAGTGACAGGTCTCCTCATAATCCATCAATATCACCTTGCGTCCCATCTGTCGCCAGTATTTTTCTAAAAATCAAAAATGATTAAATATAACTGGCGCTGACCCTGGTATTTAATGAGAGATTTCCATTTTAAAGAATGGAATGGGAATAAAATTAATTTCAGTGGTTCATTTTACTTCAACGCCAGCGCCACAGCCGTCCAGTCATGTTCACCCAGGCCATTTGCAATACAGGTTTCAAACTGGTGCTTTATCAAATTGGCAGTAGGCATTGTTGTATCGCCATCCGCTGCGGTTTGTATCATCAGGTTTACATCTTTCAAACCCAGGCGTAAAGCAAAGCCGCCGGGAGCAAATGCCTCCTTCAGCAGGGCGTTGCCATAGTTTATATAAATGGGGGATGTAAACAGTGTTTGTGTAACCATACTGTGCCACGCAGTGGCATCCAGGCCGCTTTTATTGGCAAGGTTAATAGCCTCAGCCATGGCCTCCATTGCAGAAACAATTAAAAAGTTACTGCACAGTTTGGCAACATTGGCTGCGCTTGTTTCAGTACCAAACTCCCAAATGCCTGCAGCGCCGCCATCTGTAAGCAATGGCTTTATCAATGCGATGACAGCTGCATCGCCCGATACAAGAAAATTCAGCCTGCGTGCCTTAGCCGCCTCCGGCCTGCCCAACACCGGCGCCGCTAAATAATGGTTATTATACTGCTGGTGAATACCATGAAGATGTGTGCTGGTAGCCGGCAATATAGTACTCATGCTAACATGAATACCACCTGCCTTAAGGTTAGCCGCAATACCTTCCTCATTCAGCGTTATGTGGTTAAGTGCAGCATCATCGCTAACAATGGTAAAAACAATGTCACAGGCCGCAGCCAGCTCTTTTACACTTGTGGCAATGGTCGCGCCTTTGTCTGCCAGCGGCTGTGCCTTGGCGGCAGTTCTGTTATACACCAATAGCTGATGGCCTTTTTGCAAAAGATTTTCTGCGATAGGCGTACCCAAATTACCGAGGCCGATAAAACCGATGTTCATGGTTAGTGTGTTTATAGTGTTACTGGTTATTTACCTAATGTTTCATGGTTGAAGAACCGGTAAATTTGAAGCAGGCAAAACTTATTTTTAGGCATTGCTGTCGCTCTAATAAAAATCTGCAATCAACTCACTCCCGCGCCCGCATTAATGCTTTCTTCGGGGTTTACAAAATGCAGTTTGCCATTAGCGTCTTCAGCCATTAGTATCATGCCGTTGCTTTCAATACCGCGCATTTTACGCGGGGCCAGGTTAGCAACTACCACTACCTGTTTGCCAATAATTTCTTCCGGTTTAAAATGCAGGGCAATACCGCTTACAATAGTGCGTATTTCAAAACCCAAATCAACCTGAAGCTTCAGCAGCTTGTCAGCTTTCTCTACTTTTTCTGCGCTTACAATTTTACCCACGCGCAGGTCAAGCTTTGCAAAATCGTCGTACACTATTTCTGGTTTAACTGGGGCGGAAGCAGGCTTCTCTTCCAGCAAATGAGATGGCGCTACCGGCACCGGTGCATTGGCATCTTGTTTCACAAGCCCTTTTTTTAGTTTTTCAATTTGAAAAGCAATTTCAGTATCCTCAATTTTCCTGAATAATAACTCAGGCGCCCGCAGGCTGTACCCTGTTTTCAGCAGGTCAGTACGGCCTGCATTTTCCCAATCCAGCATCCTGTCTACCACTTTCATCATGTGCAGCATTTTTTGCGCTGTAAATGGCAGGAATGGATTAACAAGAATAGCCAGGTTTGCACAAAGCTGCAGGCTAAGATGCAGGGCATTATCTGCCAGTTCGCGGGCGCCTTCGCCAACAGGAGTAACCATATCGCCTGCAACTTTCAGCTTTTTCCATGGCTCTTTCTTTTGCAGGTACTGGTTACCCTTGCGGGCCAGGTCAATTACCTCAAAAAGCGCCTCGCGGAATTTGTATTGTTCCAGCAGGTTTTCAACCGTTTGTTTGGTGGTGGCAATATCAGCCGCTAATTGTTTATCTGCTTCATCCTCAAACGTTGTATGGTAAGGGGGAACTTTGCCTTTACAGAGCTTGTGCATCAGCACAAAGGCCCTGTTTACAAAATTGCCGAATATGGCTACAAGTTCATTATTATTGGCATCCTGGTACCCTTTCCATGTAAACTCACTGTCCTTGCTTTCAGGGGCAATGGCTGTTAAATAATAACGCAGTACATCAGCCATCTGGCTGCCGCCATTCTCTTTTTTAATAAAATCGTCAATATAATCCTGCATGTCCAGCTTCCAGTTACGGCTGGTGCTCATTTTGTCGCCTTCAAGGTTCATAAATTCATTGGCGGGTACATTGGCAGGAACTATATTGCCATGCAGTTTTAATATTACGGGGAAAATAATACAGTGAAATACAATGTTATCCTTGCCAATAAAATGCACCAGTTTGGTGTCCTTATCATACCAGTAAGGTTTCCAGTCCTTACCATTGTCAAGCGCCCATTGTTTGGTAGCGCTTACATAACCGATAGGCGCATCAAACCACACATACAGTACTTTGCCTTCGGCTTCAGGTAAGGGTACTTTTATACCCCAGTCAAGGTCGCGTGTAACGGCACGGGGCTGCAGGCCGCCATCAATCCAGCTTTTGCACTGGCCAACAACGGTAGCCCGCCAATCGTCAGTATGTTCTTCTAAAATCCATTCACGCAGCCATTCTTCATGCCTGTTAAGCGGCAAGTACCAGTGTTTGGTAAACTTTTTAACCGGAGCCTTACCGCTAAGCGTGCTTACCGGGTTTATCAGCATGTCCGGGCTTAGGGATGTGCCGCACCGTTCGCACTGGTCGCCAAATGCATTTTCAAACCCGCAATTAGGGCAGGTGCCCTTTATATAACGGTCGGCTAAAAATGTTTTGGCTTCTTCATCATAATACTGCTCGCTGTCAATAACCTCCAGTTCGTTGCGGTCATTCAGGTAGCTGAAAAATTCCTGGCTCGTTTCATGGTGTATCGGCTCGCTGGTACGGTGGTATATATCAAACGAAATGCCCAGGTCATCAAAGTTTTGCTTGATGATGGGATGGTATTTGTCAATAATAGCCCTTGCCGTGGTGCCTTCCTTCATCGCCTGTATGGGTATGGCGGTACCGTGCTCATCGCTGCCGCATACAAACACCACATCTCGCTTTTGCGCACGCAGGTAACGCACGTAAATGTCAGCGGGCATATAAGCGCCCGCCAGGTGGCCAATATGTTTTAAACCATTGGCATAAGGTAATGCCGCGGTTATTAAATATCTTTTGGGTAGTTGCCCGCTGGTAGTAGTTGTATTATCTGCCACTCAATTAGGTTTTTGTTATCAACTGTAGTTCTTTCTTTCACATTCCTGGCGCCGCGCACTTGTACAGTGGTATTGCTTTAGCCAGCATGTGCTTTTGCGGAAACGGAGCGCAAAGTTACGCAATAATGCGGCAACAGGGAAATGAAGGAATTAATGATAAAAAGCCCGGGCCCGGCCAATACTTACCCGTTTATATTTCTTTATATCAAAAAACAGGTTGATGCCCACCACCTTTTTTGAAACTGCATTAAATTGGTTATTAGTAATACGCAATGTTCCTGCCATAAAAAACGGATATCCTGTCAAACCCCGCCCCAACCGCAGGCCTTAACTGCAGGGAGGACTGGTGAAAATTAGTGTAGTAAATAAGATAGCCGCCTATGCCAAAACCGCCCGCGAACCAAGCCCCGATTTTTGGGCCGATAAACCAGCTTTTATTTTGAAAGAACTCGCAAGACCCGTTTATGGCGCCAGACACGGCATCCCTTACATTGGCGACTATTTTTTGGAGATGCCCAGTTCGCCTGCCGTTCTGCCATAATAGTTATAACCAGCGAGGATGGCAATTGACACCTGCCGCCAGCGTCCTATGCTGTTTGTAACAGGATGTGCCCGGGTACTATCTGTTTGCGCAAAGCAAGGTAATATGCTGAAGAAGAGACAAAAGGTTGTAATTAAGGGTCTCATCTATTAAATGTAACGCTAAGATGCAAGGTATTGTTAATGAAAAAATACCCAATAAATAACGCCCCATACCACAACAAAGAAAATAATCAATTTTATATCACTTTCAAGGTCCCTGAACTTCTTCCTTTTAACTGCCAGTTGAAAAATTATCCAGCCGATAAAGGCAAGAGGAATTACAATTGCGCGGATTACTATGCCCATGTTAAGTGTTTAGGCTTATGTAAAGATAGGTGCAGGTACTGGTAAAAGCTGCGGGTAAGGCATAAATAATCACTGTTGCAAACGTTATTTTTGTCTTATGGTAACCATTCCCCCCCCTCTTTTGCCCGGCGACACCGTTGGCATTGTATGCCCTGCAGGCTATATGTCTTTTGAAAAAGCACAAACTTGTATTACCACCCTTAAGGAGTGGGGGTACAAAGTGAAAATTGGTAAAACATTGGGAAAACAGCACCATTATTTTGCGGGCACAGATGAAGAGCGCCTTACAGATTTACAAACGATGCTTGACGACCCTGGCGTAAAAGCTGTGCTATGCGGGCGCGGCGGATATGGATTAAGCAGGATAATTGACAGGCTTGATTTTTCTGTGTTTGCTCAAAATCCAAAATGGATTATTGGCTATAGCGATATTACTGTTTTGCACAGCCATATATATACGCGGTATAATATTGCCACACTGCATTCGCCCATGGCAGCCGCCTTTAATGACGGCGGCGCAGAAAATGAGTTTATTAAAACATTGCGAAAGGTTATTTCGGGCGAAATGCCGTCATATAATGTAAACTTACATTCTTTGAACAGGCTGGGTGTAGCCTGGGGCCCCCTGGTAGGCGGCAACCTATCCCTGTTGGCGCACCTTGCAGGAACTTCATCAGCCATGGAAACAAAAGGAAAAATACTTTTTATAGAAGATGTTGGCGAATATCTTTATAATGTTGACCGCATGATGCTGCAATTAAAACGTACAGGCATGCTTAACAACCTGTCAGGAATGATAGTAGGTAGCTTTACCGAAATGAAAGACACCGTTATACCGTTTGGGCAGGGCATATTTGACCTTATTTTTGATAAGGTACGGCAATTTGACTATCCTGTTTGTTTTGGCTTCCCCGTGGGGCATACTGATAATAACTACCCGCTTGTGCACGGCATACCGCATAAATTAAGCATAAATGAATATTCCGTTATGTTTACACAAGCATAGCGGTGTAAACGTTGGTGGCTTCTTTGTAAAACCGGCATAAAATTTTCTGTAACCTGTTATAAAAAGAATATGAAAAACACGCAGAGGAAAGCGGTGACAAACCCGGTTGATAAACCCCGCGAGGTACAGCAGACCACCGACAGGCATATAACACAGGATTTTGAAAACTATCCTGGCAACCCTGCAAAAGAGCATATAATTCACCCTAAAACAAAAACAGATAAGCTTATTGCTGCTGGTGGAGAAAAGGGAAGAAAGAATAAAAGTAACCCGCCAAAGCAAGAAAAAACTATGCCCGGCAATACTACGCATGCGGAAAAAAAGCTGGCTGCTAACCTGCATGGTAAGCCCGGTTCAGCACAACATGTGCCTAACAAGGTTAAACGGTTAAAAAAGCAGGAAAAGTAACCGTATTGATATTACTGCCATGCATTATTTAAAAAACGCAGCCAGTTGCCATGCATAATATTCTCAATATCCTGCGCGGTATAACCGCGTGCAACAAACAGGGCAGGCATTTTTTGCAGGTCTGCAATGGTTTCAAGGTCATAAGGGCATTGCTCTTTGCCAAAAGCGCCGTCAAGGTCGGTGCCGAGGCCAACATGCAGGGTGTTGCCGGCAAGCTGGCATATATAATCCATGTGCTCTACCACTTTTTCAAGGCCGGCGCCCATGGCCGCAGGGTCGGATTTACCGCGTTCCCAGCCGGGTACCATCATCCATGCATCCATCGCCCCGCCAATTACTGCCCCGCGCTCAATCAATGCTCTTATCATGTCATCACTAAACTGGCGGTTATGGTTTACAAGCGCCCTGCAATTGTTGTGGCTGGCCCATACATGGCCGTTAAAAATATTCAGGGCATCCCAAAAAGCATCATCACACAGGTGTGTGGCATCCAATATAATACCCAGCTTTTCCATCGTTTCCAGCAACGCCTTACCATGATCATTTAAGTGCCCTGTGGCATCGGTGCCGTTGGCGTACCGGCCCGGCCCATAGTGGGCTGGCCCTATGGCACGCAGGCCATATTCGTAAGCCATATAAAGATGGTCAATTGTTACAAGGGAATCTGCCCCCTCAAGGCTTAATATATAGCCCACCGGTTTGTTTGCATCATCTTCATCATCGTCCATCCATTTAGCTGCATGGTGATGCAATGCTGTTTTATCTTTTATCATCACCATTTCACCGGCGGCTTCCATGGTTTTGTACCATGCAAGCTGGGCCTGGGTGTGTGCCCAGGCCTGCTCCGGCGAGTGCCAACCGGGTAAGGGGTTGCCAGGAGCAACGTAGCGTGCAATTTGCGTAGCAACTACCAGTCCTATATTGCCTTGCCGTAAAGCTGGTAGCGATACTGTGCCTTTTGCCCTGTCAGGTTTATCTGTCAAACCTTCTTCTCTTTTCCGGATATCCATTACTGGTTGCCGCAAATCGCGGTTCCATTCCATGGCATTCATGCTAAGGTCTAAGTGGGCATCTATAGTAAACATATATAGTTAAAAGTTAAAAGTGAAAGGTCAAAAGTGAAAAGTGAATGGTGAAACACTATGAATTAACCGCTTTGATACGCGTTGTTTTACGAAGAATTACGAACTATGTATATGAACCTTCCATCCCTCCAGTTAAATAGTAATTTTCCTATCCCTGGCAATTACCTTCCACTCTGCTGCGGCTTCATTATTCTCTATAACAAAAGCCCTCTCGTACAAAGCTACTGTTGGGCAAATGTGTACCGGAACGCCGTACAGTACATCACCTACGGTAAATTTATGCCCTGCGGGCACTTTGGCAACAAGATGTTCTTCACTTTGGCCGGCAGGGGTAACGCCGGGTGCATTTAAAAAATGTACGCGCGGCAAAGGATTTTCAGCCGCAACTGATTTATGCCCAAGGTCGGTACAAATAGTATTTTCGTCAATAACAGATATAACGCGGGTTACAACAAGGGCAGCCAGCTCAAATGGCTCGTCGGGCAAAGCGGTTTTATATCCCCAATCCCAAAAAACAAAAGTGCCGGGGCTGCATTCAATATCTTCCCTTTTTGCATGTGTAGGAAAAGTAGGAGAGCCGGATGTTACAAGCGCTGGTTTTATACCGTACTTGTTTTCAATATGCTGCTGTAATTGCTCCAGTAATTGAAACGCATCATCGCTTTTATGCTGCCTGTCATCTACGTTTGTATCGCGTATATGCCCGTCGTAACCGTGCAGCCCGATGATTTTTATTCCTTTAGTATTCTGCACTTCCCCGAATAATATAAATGCGCCGGCCGGTTTAATACCGCTCCGGTTCATGCCGTTGTTTACATCAATATATACATCA
>DASZUX010000686.1:0-3896 GCA_035547455.1 Chitinophagaceae bacterium | reverse complement strand
GCCTTACCCTGTACATATTAAAGCCCCAGCTTTGCAGCGTATCGTTGCTGTGCGGATAACGCAAGGTTTGCCACGGTATAGCAAATTCTGCATACCAGCCGCTGTCTGTACGGTTGGTACGCACTTTCCACAGCCCGTCCCAGTCAAGGTCAAAATACAGGTCGTCAAATGCCAGTAAATCCCGCTGCGCACCGTAGGCATTGCTTGCCAGCAGCATGGCATTGCGTTTGTCGTTAAAGCCGTCAAAAATAAGAGTAACAAAATCGTGCTGTGTAATACTAAAATCTCGTTTAAAGTCTATTGACTGTATGGCTTTTTTACCAAGAGGGTCGCGTGCAAATACTCCAAAATATAAATACTGTTTATTATATAATACCCGCACCTGTGTAGCCTGGCTTGCAGGCCTGCCCTGGTAAGGCTCTACCTGGATAAAACCAGAAACCGGTGTTGCAAGCGCCCATTCCGGCTCATTTAACAAGCCATCAATATGCAGGGAGGATGTTATGGGTATGGCCGTTATTACCCTGCGCACAGAATCCGGCTTAAAAAAAACAGCATCCTGGCATTGTGCGGCCATAGCGGCACATATTAATAGCGGCAGTAACAGGGACCTTGCAATCATCCGCTCAAAATAATTTAATTAAGGCATTGTAAGCAGCCTTTTATATGAAAGGTTATTACGGGCATTTTATTATTTATATAACGCAATGCTACAGCCTGAAATATATTTTGTGCCTGTATAAAAAGTAACACAGGTACCACTCAAGCCCAAACACACTTGCGGCTGCAATTAAGTGCTGTATCATGCCATTACCGGTAACCCAGCTTGTTACACCAGTGGCAATAAAGCTTATGTAGCCTGTAAACCACCGGTCGCCCACTATTTCAAAAAACAGGTATATAAACAGCGAGTTCATACCCACCACCGTAAAAAACAACAGGTGTTTGCGATGGTTTTTTATATCAACCCACCAGTAGGCCAGCGCCAGGAAAAGCAGCACCCAACCCAGCGATGCTATGGTAAACGATGTAGTGGCAATACGTTTTATTATGGGGGTAATTTGCAGGTAATCCATACCAAAGCCTATAATAAGGCAGCCTGTACCCCACAGCAACAGCGGTTGTATTTTATTTTTAGCGCTTAGCAATAGTTTACCAACCAGCGCGCCTGCAATAGTATGCACCGCCGTTGGTATGCAGTTAATAGCTACCCACCCGCCGCTGTTAATTCTATTCATCAAAACAGTATCAACATAGTTACCAAAATTATGCTGGTCAACAAACGGTTGGTTAAAGCCCGGTACATTTGTAAAGCGATACAATGCTTCTGTTAATAAAAGCAATGCTGCACACATTACTATTTGCGCTGCCGCACTCCAGCGGAAGATAAGAAACGCCACCAGCGTAGTAAAGGAAAGCTGGGTAAGCACATCCCACAACTCGAACGACAGCCCCCCGGGCCGTACAGCATAGTCCAGCACACCCCAAAAAAACAGCCAGCCGCAGCGCTTAAGCGTTTTTTTAAATGACTGGCTCCATGTTACTCCATTGCTCCATTGTTTGTTGAGTGACAGCGCCATTGATATACCGGCCATAAACATAAACGAAGGCTGTATTAAATCCCAAAAGCGCAGCCCGTTCCAGGGGTGATGCTCAAATTGTATGGTTATAAAACTAAAGGGGGTACCCTCCGCACTTTGGTTTAGATAACCGTAAATACCGGTTGATTCAACAGCGAGGAAGACCATGATAAGCCCTCTTAAAAAATCAAGCGATAACAACCGTTGCGAGGCCTTTGCCGGTATGGCAGTTGTGTTTTGGTTTGTGGCGGTCATAAACTGGTATGGCAATTTATATGCAGAAGATAGGCAGGCCTGCGCGTGTATATGCGTGCTTAACCTGCCGGTGCTAAAGCTACATTTTTTTGATTACCTGTATAATTTTTTTTATACTATTACCGTATGCAGATGTTGCGGCTGTTTTATTGGCTTACCGGGGTTATTTTTCCATTACTCCCAACAACATAAGTGATTGAGTTTATTTCAGATTTATCGTTACTGTAGCCTTCCCCTTTTTTGGAATAACAGCATACACATTTACAAGAACGTTTTGTAAGCTGCAATGCATACACTATAAATACCCCTCAGGCTTTTTAGGCGTAATTCCCCCCTACAATGTCCTTTTTACACCGCGTTAAGCCTTTAAATAAATTTTAGCTTTATATTGTCAATAAAATTCAAACTAAAATGTAAACATGTTCATGTTATGAAAAATTTATACCAACTACGCAACCTTCGTAAATCAATGCTGCTGATTGCAGTTTTATTTGCATCAGCTCAATTATACGGGCAACAACTAAAGCCCTCCAGCAGCGGTTATGCGCCTGTTAACGGCATAAAAGTTTATTATGAAGTGTATGGCCAGGGAACGCCATTAGTTTTATTGCATGGTGCGTTTTATACCATTGATATGAACTGGAGCCAATTGATACCAGGGTTGTGCAAAACGAGGAAAGTAATTGCCATTGAGTTCCAGGGGCATGGACATACACCTTATTCAGAGAGAGAATTATCAATTACTACTTTGGCAAGTGACGTGGAGAAAGTTATGGATTACCTGAAAATTGACAGCGCTGACGTTGCGGGATACAGCATGGGCGGCTCCGTAGCTTACCAGTTTGCTGTACAAAACCCCAGGCGGTTACGGAAATTAGTAATTATTTCTTCTACATATAAAAGCAGCGGCTGGCTGCCGGTAGTGAATAGTGGTTTTGAAAATTTAAAACCTGAGATTTTTGATAATACTCCCATAAAAGCTGCATACGATGCAGTGGCGCCCGATAAAACAAAATGGACAAGCTTTTTAAAGCAGATGTTTGCTTTTGCTGCCGTGCCGTTTAATGTTGGCGACTCCAATATTGCGAAGATTACTGCGCCTGTATTAATTATATCCGGCGATAATGACGGGCTTGACAAGATTGAACTGATGAAAACCTATCAATTACTGGGTGGTGGCGTTTCTGCTGATTTGGGGCAAATGCCAAAATCGCAATTAGCCATTGTCCCGTCACAAGGACATGTAAGCCTTATGATGCAATCAGCAACAATTTTAAACTACCTGAACGGTTTTTTAAATTGACATAATGACTTTTTCCCGGGGGCATGTTCTGCGGTATTGCATGGCAATTCATGGCCATTTCTTTTTCCTTAATTTGAAACCATGCTTAAAATACTCCCTGTGATACTGTGATAACCTGCTTACCCGTCTGCGGGGGTTGATAATGACGGGCTGCAGGCTTGCCATTAGGCGCAACTTACCCCTTAGCGGCAAGGCTACGATATTTGCTTAAGAATATGCATGCTATACCCTACCATGCCTGGTGTTGGCAGAAAGGATAAATACCGCCTGCGAAGGGCATCGAGTGTAAAAAAAAATTTGCCCCAAAAGTGAGACACCCCCACCCTTTTTATATATATCCTTAGTTCATTGACATATTGGTACCCAGGATTTGGAGTTGACACGATTGACTTAAGGCTGAACAACTTTTCATTGCTTTTGACACCTTGTAAAGCCATATCAGTATTTAAACTCCCTCCTGTAAAGTTTTTCAGCATTAAACACTTCTCTTTTTCGCGCGTAGCAGGTTGAGACAGTCCAGTCTTTTTCCCTCTTTTTCCACCCTTTTTCGCTGCTTTTTCACTGCTTTTTCACCGCTATCTGTCCATCAACATGCTGATAAACAGCATGTTATTTTATTTTAATAGGGGGTTGAATTGCAGGTAGAATGCTGCAACCATTAAACTACTTTTGAACGGATGCTCTTATGGTTACTCCAATAAAATGGGCTATTACGAAGGCCTTAGCGGGGGAAGAATGTTTACAAAAACACAATCGGG
>DASZUX010000685.1:0-7838 GCA_035547455.1 Chitinophagaceae bacterium | reverse complement strand
AGTTAAGAAACATTAGCCACCCAGCCCGCCATTGGCAGGCTTTTTTTAGTTAAAATAAACTTTTTAACGTCATTTAAACCCTTATTTGGTGCCATTTGGCTTATAAAGCGCCATGGCTTCAGGCATGTAATCCTGTAATTTTTTAATACGGTCTTCATCGGCAGGGTGGTCGCTTAAAAATACCGGGGGTTTGCCTCCGCTTGCACTGAGGTTCATCATTCTCTTCCAGAAAGGTATGGCTTCCTGGGGGTTATACCCAGCCATTGCAGCAAAAAGCAGCCCGTAATGGTCAGCCTCGTATTCCTGGGCACGGCTGTTGGGCAGGGTAACCGCAAGGGTTGTGCCCGGTGCGTATACAGCGTTAAAAATGTTAGCCGCTTTTGTATTGGTGCCCAGTGCTGCGCTGCCTATTTGCTGAATACCAGCGTTTACATAGGCCTGGTTTAACCGCTGCAGGCCATGGCCTAATACCGCATGTCCAATTTCGTGGCCCAGCACTATAGCCAACGCAGTTTCGTTTTGCGTTACAGGCAGCAGGCCGGTATATACCACTACTTTGCCGCCCGGCATGCACCAGGCGTTTACTTCTTTGCTTTGTACCAGGTTAAACTCCCATTTATACCCGGCAAATGCATTACCCTTGCCCTGCCGGGTATAATATTGGGTAATTGCGTTGGCTATGCGGCTTCCCACGCGCTTTACCATTTCGGCCTGTGCGTTAGCAGCGGGTACTACCGTATTGGTATCTAAAAACTTATTGTATTGCGTTAGCGCCAGCGATTCAGCATCAGCCTCAGTTACAAACAGAGTTAACTGGCTTTTGCCTGTTATGGCATTGTGTGTACAGGCTGATACAAAAAAAATAGTGATGATTGCAGAGAGTAAAAAAAGGTGTTTCATAATTGGCTTATTTGGAATAAAATAACCTTGTAATGCAAATATAGGGCCGCATTACACACTGCAAAACCGGCGTTGTAAAAACGAGCTTTAAGCCTGGTACGGAATGCCTGTTGTTTCCAAAAAAAACCGGTACGTTTAATTACCTGCCTATTGCTTAATATCAATCGTTGCATACTGAACAAGTTCAGTATAATACCGGGCCAAATTGAATCTTACCCGGCCGATAGGAATGATATATTCGTTTTGCGTAACCTGTTGTTCAAAAATAGTAAAATAGTAGTTCGAGCCGGCGTGATTGCTGCTGATTTGTTCTTTGCTTAAAATATCACCATTATTTGATACTACCGCTTTTGCCAGTACCAAATCAGACGCCTTTTTGATATCCTTATAATCGCTGGTGTCTCTTATATTAATATTTTTTGGGCCATCGTTGTACAGTAACAAAAGCTTATTGTGATATGGCATTGCTGTAAAATAAGATGCTGGCTCTTCCCGTATGCTGCGGTATATTACCCCCCATTTGCATTCATTTCCCATAATAAAGATATTTATGATAGGTCCGCCAAACGTAGTTACAATCGTACCATGGCTTGTCATATCGCTAGTATAAAATATTGGCGTTCCGCTAAAGGCAAGACTGCCATCCTCCATATCATAACATTCATATCCTATCGGCCTTATGGTATATGAATCTTTTACTTTTTCACCAAAACCCATTGTACCAAGCCGTTGCCTTATATGTTGCGGATATGGAAAGAACCTTGTTTGGCCGAATGAAAAATCGGATATGTTTGCCGTGCTCAGCATAAGGCCTTCATCAAAATAATCGCCATAAAAGTTGGCGTAGATATATACTGTTAAATGATCCGGCCCCATGTGAAACGAGAGTGTATTAGCGTCCCATAAAGCATTTCCTGTTTTAAAATCAACATATTCTTCTTTGCCGCCGGAGGCCTGCATTAATACGCCGCGCTTATTAATCTTGCCGGCCTTATAAGTATAACTAATATACCGGTTGTCATTATCATCAAGAAAGCTGGTGTTTAATGCAAAATTGGTAAGGCGGTTGTTTATGGTTGATGTGCGGGGTTGCACAATTTGATATTGTTGATTAATGAGGCAGGTAAATATTTGTTGAGTGTTACCAGCCTGGCATAGTAATAATTTGTTATGGTCTGAAGAGTGCTTTATTTGCAGAAAATTGTTCTCAAGAGAATTAAGCATTTTAAAAAAGCCTGTATTTTTTTCAGTAAGGCTGCAAACTTCTGAAGCACTTTTTTCCTGCATGGCATCCGGGTCAACCACGGTCATGAGTAATTTTATTACATGCTCATCCTGCACCTGGTAATAAAAAACAAGTAACGTGTTATTATACATCACCATCCTGGCCGGAAACGGTCCAAACTCCTTGCCATTGCCGATGGTGTAATGCGCCAGTTCTTTCATGTCAACATCAAGCTTGTGTATTATAACACTGTATTTTATTTTCTCAAGCTTTGCAGTATATGCCAACTGGGCGCCTTTGTATTTAATTTCAAGCTGGTAAAAGAAGCCACCCATTTTTACCGGGTGACCGGCAAGTTTATTGCCAGCATCTTTTAAAGTAAACTCTTTTGAAAGGGTAATATTTACTGTTTGTGCATGTATGGCAATGGCTGCCATTAATAGCAAAGGGAATAGGATTTTTTTCATGCACGCAAAGCTATAATATTTAAGTAAAATGTGTAATGCTGTAAAAGATGAATATTTAAGCCAGAAACTTTTATTTAATAATTGTAAAACAAACATACCCCGACTCTACGAACTGCCTTTACTTGTTTGAAAATAATAAAACCTAATTCTTATCCGGTATTGGCCCCCGGCGGAATTATGGGGTTTTCACTAATGCAGGTTGTGAATCAATTAAAGAAATATTGATATAAGGGTTAGAAGTATCAATTTCCCGGGAAAAAGAGTAATTGAAGAATGTTGCGTGGAATATTGCAAAGAATAACCTTATAATTGCCCCGTGTTTCTTTAAGCTATACAGTGCTTTAAAATTAACAATTAAGTTCCTGAGAAGGAAGAAGTGTTCTTTTGTATGTTATTCCCCGCCAATACCTTCTTCTTCAGCCACTTTCTTACCGGTTCATCGTATAGTTTAAGGCAGGCCCAGGCAAGCAGGATTGAGCCAAAAAATACCAGCAGCGCCTGTGGGTAAGCCTGCATAATGCCCAGGTTATGGGTGGCAACCCAACCCGTGTATATATAAATTAGCGGGTAATGCGTAATGTAAAGCGGGTATGAAATTTCGCCAAGAAAACCGCACAGCCTGGCCGCACGCCGGCTTTTTATTTGCCCGCTGGCGCCGAGGTAAATAATAAGCGGAAAAATGATAATAACCGTAAGAGCGTCGTAGAGGCCATTTGCCCACAGGTGTTCAGCGCCGCCTATGCGCGGCATGGCCAGGGCAATAACCACCAGCAAGCTGCACCAGGTAAAGGCATTTTTTATACATGCCAGCCTGCCTGAACGGTACAGCAGCAACCCGGCAAAAAAGGGGTACAGCAGGCGGGCAAACCCTATATGCAGTTGTTGGCCGGTAACACTCCACCCGCCAATTATGTCGCCATTAGGGCTTGTTATGGCCAGTTGAAACAAAAAACAGGCAGAGAGGAACACCAGTACTGCAAGGGCAAGCTTTGAAAACCGCCTTACCACTGCTGCGTACAGTATGTTGGCAATGTACTCAAAAAACAAGCTCCACGCCGGGCCGTTAAGGGGGTGCATTTCCTGCCAGCCCCTAATGTCAAACGTTACCGGCACGGGTATAAGGGTAAAGCCTACCAGCATAGTTACTACTACCTGCCACACAGGGGTTGGGGAAATGTTTGGAAAAACGGCAGGGTAATTTTGCCAGTAAAAACATGCCGCGCCGATAATGGACCCCACTATTACCATGGGCTGCAGCCTTACCAGCCTTATTTTAAAAAAGCCACTAATGGTCATTTTATTCCAGCGGTCGTCATACGCGTAGCCTACCACAAAGCCTGAGAGTACAAAGAAAAAATCAACGGCGAGGTAACCGTGGTTGATGACCTGCTGAATATGGCTGCCGTTGCTGTGCGCTTCCATTATATGAAAGGCAATAACTATTACGGAGGCAACCCCGCGAAGACCGTCAAGTACGGGATAGTGAGGCTTTGATGGCAAGCTGGCATTCATATTACGGGCAGTTGTTATGTGGTTGGTAAAATAGGCATTTTTTGTAATGGCAGAGGATTAAAGCACAAAGAAAGATTTTAGAAAAATCTCGCTTTTTAGCGGACACCATCCCTGTTTTTATATATATCAATGGAAAGCCCGGGTAGATGTTCAACGGGAAAACAGGCTGGAGGAAGAAACATGGAAGGTTGCAGTTAACATGCAAGGTATAAAACCGGGCAGTTGAATTTATTTAAAAAATTAATTTTTTTTTATGGATGTAGTTGATAATAAGCTGGTTAACAAAAAAGACATTCCTCCCTTTTCCTCCCGTACGGGCGGGATAGATGCGGATAAAGGCAGCAAGGGGTGTACAGGGATAGACTTTAAGACGCCAGGAGAGCTTAACCCATTAAATGAATTTATTAAAAAAGGCGCTAATTTTTGTATATGTGTTTGATAATAAGTGTGTTATGATAAAATGGATTCCTCCCTTTTCCTCCCGCCCAGGAAGGGTATACACGTGGTTTTGACGTATGCCAGGTTTTATAAGGATAAACCCTGGCGGATTTGCGGGAACAGATCTTTGAAAGGAGTTAATAAATTTATAGTATTTCCCCTGGCAGGTAAAAAAAGCCCTCCATGAAGGAGGGCCGTATATGGGTAAGATATCGTTCAAGGGATTAACCTAAAGCTACACGTTTAAATTCTGTAACCTTTAAAGCGGGTGATACACTCTTAAGGTACTCGGCAATGGTTTTGCTATTGTCTTTTACAAAAGCCTGTGCCAGCAAGGTTTGCTCTTTGAAAAATGCGTTCAGCTTACCATCGGCAATTTTGCCCAGCATGTCGTCGGTTTTACCGGCCATTTTGGGGTCTTGCTTCATGGTTTCTACCACAATAGCTTTTTCACGGGCAATTGTTTCGGCAGGTACACTGGCGGGGTCCACAGCTATGGGGTTCATAGCAGCAATCTGCATGGCTACGTCTTTACCTGCTTCTTCAGTAACTTCGGTAAGGCCAACCAATACGCCAAGGCGGTAAGCGCCATGTATATAAGCGGCTACATACGGGGCTTCAACACGTTCAAAACGGCTAACACCGATTTTTTCTCCAATAGAAGCCAGTTTATCATTAATAAGGTTTGCTACGGTTGAACCGTTGATGGTTACATTGTTCAGTTCTTCTATGCTTTTTACGTTGTTGGCCACTGCAGCATCTGCAATGCTTTGTGCAAAGGCAACAAAGTCGGCATTCTTGCTCACAAAATCGGTTTCAGCGCTAATGCACACTATAAAGCCGGTTTTTTTGTCGGCCGAAGTTTGTGCGATAACAACGCCTTCTTTGGCATCGCGGTCGCTGCGTTTAGCGGCTACTTTCTGGCCCTGTTTGCGCAACCAGTCAATAGCTGCTTCAAAATCGCCATTGGTTTCTGTAAGGGCTTTACGGCAATCCATCATACCGGCGCCGGTAGCCTGGCGTAACTTGTTTATTTCTGCTGCTGTAATTGTTGCAGTTGTTGACATATTGTAAAAAATTAATAATGAGTAATTAATAATAGCCGGCAAAGTTACTTATGCAGTTACACTTGCCGTGTTATTAAAAGGTGAAGGGTATTTTGTAGTACAAGCGACGCAACAAAAGTTGAATTATCTTTCCAATGTCAGGTAAACACCTTTTATAAAAGGAAAGCAGCATTACGCTGCTTTCCGTATAATGAACTATTTGTCGTTTCGCTTGCGTTTTATTTTTTACGGTTATCGTTCCCATCTCACGATTTTTTCGATTGACTTTCACGATTCACTGTACTACCTTCTGCCACCACCGGGGCCGCTGCCGCCGGGTGCACCAGCACCGGGCCTGCGGCTTGCGCCACCAGGTACACGGCGTTTAGGCTGGCCTGCACCACTACCAGTGCCGCCACTGCCGCTGCCGCCACCACGGCGGCCACCCCGTGCACCTTCAGCTTCAGCTTCGGCCTGCAGGCGGGCAACGCGTTTTTCGGTTTCGTTGTCAACCTCTTCAACCTCTTCGTCTTTAGCAGCCTGGCGTTCAGCCAAGCCTTCTGCTATAGCAGCGGTAATGTAATTGGTAATGATAGCGATTGATTTTGTAGCATCATCGTTTGCGGGTATTGCAAAGTCAACCTTGTTGGGGTCGCAGTTAGTATCTACCATACCGAATGTGGTGATACCAAGGCGCTTAGCTTCAGCCAGCGCAATGTGCTCATGGCCTATATCTACAAGGAACAATGCTGCGGGCAGGCGTCCCAACTGGGCTATACCGCCAAGCACTTTTTCCATCTTGTCCTTGTCGCGGCTAAGGGTAAGACGCTCTTTTTTAGTAAGGCTTTCGGCGCTGCCGTCGCTCAGCATTTTTTCAATGCTCTGCATTTTTTTAACGCTTTTGCGTACGGTGTTAAAGTTGGTAAGCATACCACCCAGCCAGCGTTCGGTGGCAAAAGGCATGTTTACACGGCGGGCGCAGTCGCTCACTATTTCTTTTGCCTGTTTTTTAGTGGCCACAAACATGATTTTTTTGCCGCTTTTTGCTATTTGTTTAAGCGCAGCAGCAGTTTCCTGCAGGTGGTCAACTGTTTTATTCAGGTCAATAATGTGTATGCCTTTCTTTTCAGCAAAGATGTAAGGCAGCATTTTAGGATTCCACTTCTTACGCAGGTGGCCAAAGTGCACACCGGCATCGAGCAATTGTTGTTGTAATGAAGTGTTTTGTTCCATGTATTTGTTAGTTAAAAGATTTTATAATTTGTCTATTGTCAATAGCCCATTGTCCACAGTGCTGTTATGCTTATCCATGGGCTATTGACCACGGGCCATGGACTGCAAACATTAACGTTTGCTGAACTGGTAGCTTCTGCGTGCTTTTTTGTGACCGAATTTCTTACGTTCAACACCACGCGGGTCGCGGGTAAGCAGGCCGGCAGCTTTAAGTACGGGGCGAAAATCGGCATTCAGCTCAAGCAAAACACGGGCAATACCCAGCTTTGCAGCTTCAGCCTGGCCTTTTAAGCCACCGCCGGTGGCGTTAATTTTAACATCGTACTTATCAATGGCATCAATAGTTTTTAAGGGCGCTTCCACCTGGTTTTGCATGTACACCAGCGGAAAGTACTCTTTATAGTTTTTGTCGTTTACAGTTATTTTGCCATCGCCCTTGCTTATAAAAACGCGGGTAACAGCTTCCTTTCTACGACCAACGGCATTTTTTTGCTTTTCCATTTATGTGGAATTAGAATTTGAAGTTGTAGTTTAAAATTTAAGTTCTTTAGGCTGTTGTGCAGTATGCGGGTGTTTGTCGCCGGCATATACAAATACCTTGTTGAACATTTTGCGGCCAAGGCGGTTTTTAGGCAGCATGCCTTTAATAGCCCTTTCTACCACAGCAGTTGGGCGGCGCCTTAACAGGTCTTGTGCAGACTCTTCTTTTTTACCACCGGGGTAGCCGGAAAAGTTGATGTACTGTTTGTCCTGCAGTTTATTGCCTGTAAAAACAACTTTGTCGGCATTAATAATAATAACGTAATCACCGCAATCAACGTGCGGGGTGTAATAAGCCTTGTTCTTTCCGCGAACAACGGCAGCAATTTTTGCGCACATGCGGCCTACGGTTTGATTAGTACCGTCAACAACGTACCAATTACGCTGTACGGTAGCCTCGTTCGCATGTTTGGTGGTGAAATGTAGTTTGCTCATTATAATATGTTTTTATTTTAGCAGCGCTATCCCGCTGCCTTT
>DASZUX010000684.1:0-4997 GCA_035547455.1 Chitinophagaceae bacterium | reverse complement strand
GTATAAGTGCACATGATGCGTTAAGCAGGGCAGAGGCGGTATTTAGGAAAATAAACCCGGGATCACCATTTGAGTACAGGTTTGAAGATGATGAGTATGCAAAAAAATTCAGTAACGAGGAGCGTGTAAGCAGCCTGGCTGCCTTTTTTGCAGGCTTTGCCATATTTATAAGCTGCCTCGGCTTATTTGGCCTCGCTTCATTTACTGCGGAGCAGCGCACCAAAGAAATTGGCGTTCGTAAAGTTTTGGGCGCATCTGTATTGAATTTGTGGGGCTTGCTGAGCAAGGATTTTATAATGCTGGTGTTTATCTCCTTCCTCGTGGCAATTCCTGTTGCGTGGTATGCTATGAGTAAATGGTTAATGGGATATGAATACCGCACCGGCATATCAGTTTGGGTATTTGTTGCAACTGCATTGGCCGCGTTGCTTATAACGCTTGTTACTGTTAGCTTCCAGGCGGTAAAGGCAGCATTAACAAACCCTGTGAAGAGCCTGAGAACAGAGTAAGCAGAGGTGTATTGTAAGCCGTCAAAAATACAGCGGCCGATTTTTAGGTGAAATAATAAACGGTAAATATGATTAAAAATTATTTTAAGCTGGCTTTCAGGAGCCTGTTAAAAAACAAGGCACATACGTTTATTAATATCAGCGGTCTTGCTGTTGGCATGGCCAGTGTAATATTGATATTGCTTTGGGTGCAAAATGAAATGAGTCATGACCGGTTTTATAAAAAGATTGACCGTATTTACATAGCCTGTAACCGAGACCGGTTTAATGGAGAACTGCATGCCTGGAATAATACCCCCAAAATAATGGGTCCTACAATTAAGCAGGAATATCCTGAGGCAGAAGATGTAGTGCGTGTTAACAGTTATGGCGCTAATTTTTTGCTTACAGTGGGCGACAAACATTTTACACTTCACGGTGATTTTGTTGACTCAACGTTTTTTAACGTATTTGATTTTCCTCTTGTAAAAGGTAACGTGCGCAGTTGCTTAAGCAGCCGCGACGGGATTGTTGTTACTGAACAGCTTGCAAAAAAATTATTTGGAAATGATGACCCGGTGGGTAAGGTAATACGCATTGACAGTAGCGACAATTTTATTGTATCGGCTGTAATGAAGGACCTGCCCAACAACACCTCGTTCGACTTCGAATATTTATTACCCTGGACGTACGCAGCCAAAACAGGCATGGACGACAAGTATTGGGGTAATAATTCGGTATTAACTTATATTCTTTTAAAAGAAGGTACTTCTAAAGCTGTATTTGATGCAAAGCTTAAAAATATCAGTAAAAATCATACTAAAGACGCTTCAAGCCCTGTAACCTCAGAAGTATTCACCCAGCCGCTTAAGAACGCATGGCTGTATGGAAAATCAGAAAACGGGCAGTATGTAGGCGGTCGTATTGAAAGGGTTAAATTATTTTGTATTATAGCCGGGTTTATATTGCTGATTGCGTGTATTAACTTTATGAACCTTAGTACTGCCCGCAGCGAAAAGCGGGCAAGAGAGGTGGGCATTCGTAAAGTAGTGGGCGCCCAAAAGGGACTGCTTATTACACAGTTTATTGGAGAGAGCGTAATGCTTGCTTTTATAGCAGGTATAATAGCCATTATAATAGTGCAGGTAAGCCTTCCAGTGTTTAATCAACTGGTGGGCAAACAACTGTATGTTGATTATAGTAATGTATGGTACTGGTTATTTGCATTGTTGTTTATAGTATTTACAGGCTTTTTGGCTGGCAGCTATCCCGCATTTTATTTATCCGCCTTTCAGCCGGTCAAGGTGTTAAAAGGCACATTTAAAGCTGCCAATGCTGCCGTAACGCCACGTAAAATACTGGTGGTGTTGCAGTTTACGTTTGCAATAGCGCTGATAGTATGTACCATTATTGTTGAGGAGCAAATTAAATATGCTGAAAACAGGGAGATAGGCTATAATAAAGACCATCTTGCTATGGTTATTATGTTTGGCGATGCCCATAAAAACTACCCGCTGATTAAGCAGGAACTATTAGGCGGCGGTGCTGCAACTGCAGTAACCGCTACCAGCGCGCCCATGACAGAGCACTGGAGCGATAGCTGGGGCTTTAGCTGGCCCGGCAGCAAACCAGAAGATGCAAAAATTGACTTTGATATGTTTGGAGCGGAGGATGATTTTACAAGCGCCTTGGGTTTAACCGTAGTACAGGGCAGGGATTTTGACTTCAAACGGTTTCCCTCTGATTCTACTGCGTTGCTGGTGAATGAAACTGCTGTAAAAAAAATGCATCTTAAAAATCCAGTAGGTACGGTAGTTAAAAGTGATGATGGGGGTAACGGGCTGCATATTATTGGTGTTATTAAAGATTTTGTGCTTGAAACACCGTACGAACCTACGGCCCCAATGCTAATAACAGGACCGGCATATATGGGATATGATGTAATTAATTTTAAGCTTAATCCTGCACTCTCAACACAGGCGGCTATTGACCGTGCAGAGAAAGTATTTAAAAAATATAACCCGCAGTACCCTTTCAACTACCGCTTTTATGATGCTGAATATGCCAAAAAATTTGACGATGAAAAACGCACCGGTACACTTGCCGGCCTGTTTGCCGGCCTTACCATTTTTATCTCATGTCTCGGCTTGTTTGGATTAGCTGCTTACATGGCTGAAAACCGCATAAAAGAAATAGGAGTGCGCAAAGTGCTGGGTGCAAGTGTTACGGGTATTGTTACATTGCTTTCAAAAGACTTTTTGAAGCTGGTAGTGATAGCTTTTATTATTGCCTCGGCTATAGCGTGGTATGCCATGGATAAATGGCTGGTAGGTTATACGTACCACGTTGATATTAAGTGGTGGATATTTGCCCTGGCCGGTTTATTATCTGTCGTTATTACTATTCTTACAGTGGGCTACCAGTCTGTTAAGGCGGCATTAACTAACCCTGTAAAGAGTTTGAGGGCAGAATGATTAGGGTGAAGGGAGAAGGAAAAAGGCGAAAAACGAAAGCCGTGAGAAGGTAGAGCTGAGACGGGACATGAAAGGAGAGTTGTGAAAGTGGAAAACGGAAAGGTGAGCCGGAAAATGCGGCAGGGGATAAATGTAAGTGAATACTGAGCCAGATGAGACTTGTGTGGGAGGAACAGGTTGAAGGGGTGCAGGGTGAACAATGATATAATGCTGAAGGGTGCGACGCAGGAGAAGATGCACAGCGGTATGCTGCCCGGAACATAACAGGTTTATTTGCCTTGCAGCGTATATGTTGATAATGTACAAACGAAGAAAACAAGTTATATGCTTAAAAACTACGTAAAAATTGCATGGCGCAATTTGACAAAAAACAAGCTGTATTCCTCTGTTAACATCTTAGGCTTATCTGTTGGTATGGCAAGTGCAATACTCATTTTGCTGTGGGTGCAAAATGAAACAGGCACAGACAGATTTTATAGCAGCACAAACAGGATATACATGATGTATAACCGCGTTAACTCTTCAGGGGAGTTGCTGGCGATAAATCAAACGCCTGAAGTGCTGGCCCCTGCACTGAAAAAAGATTTTCCGGAAGTGGAAGATGCAGTAAGATTTAACAATGTTACTTTTTTAGTGAGCAATGGAGATAAGCACCTGAATGTAAGAGGCGCATTTACGGACAGCGGCTTTTTGAAAATATTTGATTTCCCGCTGTTAAAAGGCAGTGCTGACGCAAGTTTAAATGATAATGCGGATATTGTGTTAACCGAGGGACTGGCAAAGAAACTGTTTGGGAACGAAGACCCTATGGGCAAAATAGTACGCATTGACAGCACCTCAAATTTTAAGGTGACTGCGGTACTGAAAAACCTGCCCGGGAATACCAGCTTTGATTTTGAATATTTAATACCCTGGGGGTATATGCGCCAGTTAGGCTGGGATGATCAAAACTGGACGAATAATTTCACTTTTACATACGCACTTTTAAAACCCGGTGCTTCGCAGTATGCATTTGATGCCAAGGTTAAAAATATAATCATTAAAAACACTATTGGCAGCCCTATGCAGTCTAAAGCAGAGGTGTTTAGCCAGCCTATGAGCCGTGTGTACCTGTTTGGAAAGTCGCAGGATGGCAAATTGGTAGCCGGCCGTTATGATATGGTAAGACTGTTTGTTATTATAGCAGTATTTATATTGCTGATTGCCTGTATAAACTTTATGAACCTTAGTACTGCCCGCAGTGAAAAACGTGCAAAAGAAGTAGGAGTACGGAAAGTTTCGGGTGCCAATAAAAGCAGCCTTATTACGCAATTTATATGCGAGAGCATGCTACTTGCATTTGTAGCATTTGTTATAGCGCTTGTAATGGTTATGCTTGCATTGCCGCCGTTTAATATGCTGGTGGGTAAAACGCTGTCTATTAATTATTATAATCCTCAATATTGGCTGTTCAGCCTGTTGTTTGTGCTATTAACCGGGTTTACTGCAGGCAGTTACCCTGCATTTTTCCTTTCATCATTTGCTCCTGTAAAAGTGCTTAAAGGCGCGGTTACCCAAATAAACGCGGCAATTGCACCACGTAAAGTAATGGTAGTTTTGCAGTTTACATTTGCCATCATACTTATAATAAGCACTATTATTGTAAAACGCCAGCTTGATTATGTACAGCAGCGTGATGCGGGATATAACAGAAATAACCTGGTATATACTTTTATACAGGGGGATGCAGATAAGCATTATGACCTGATACGTAATGAGTTGCTTCGCAGCGGGGCGGCCTTATCAGTTACCAGGACTGCCAACCCCATAACACAGCGCTGGAGCAGCGGTTGGGGATATGAATGGAATGGTAGCACAGAGGATGACAGGAAAATAAACTTTGTAAAACTGGGTGGAGATGCGGATTTTGTAAAAACAATGGGACTTACATTATTACAGGGCCGTGACATTAACATATACAAATATGCAACAGACACCACGGCCGTAGTACTCAACGAAGCGGCCGTAAAAGCAATGCGTCTAAAAGCCCCTGTTG
>DASZUX010000683.1:0-6201 GCA_035547455.1 Chitinophagaceae bacterium | reverse complement strand
AAGAATTAGATGAAATTTTTGCGGTTATAGACCAAATTGGCGAAAGAGGTGCGAATGTAAGAAGATATTTTAACAGGGAGGAGAAAAATGCTTATGCACTACCTCCTATTGGAGAACAATATTTCATTGAAACGGATGATTTTGGCATTAGATTATATTGTGTAGTATTAAACGAAGGCGTAGTTTTTTTGTTAAACGGAGACAGAAAAAAAACATTAAAAGCAACCGAGCCTGGTTCAAATGTGAGCAGATTTTTCTTTATGGCTAACAGTTTACATAATGAATTAATGAACGATAAATTACAGCACATAATTGAATGGAATGAAAAAGAGATTTTTTTTGATGAAGATTATTTAATAAACGTTCAAGGTTAAAAAAACAATATGAGCGAATTTGATTTCATAGAAAAACGAAAAGAAAATATACCTGCTAATACAAAAGCATATGTGAAAAAATGTTTAGACATTATTGACCGTATGCACGAATTAATGGAAGATGAAAACATTTTACAAAAAGACTTAGCAACACGATTAAACAAGTCCGAAGCTGAAGTTAGCAGATGGGTTACTGGCATTCAAAATTTCACTTTAAAAACACTTGTCAATTTAGAATTGGCTTTAGGTAAAGAAATAATTCATGTCCCTTGCAGAAAAAATAAAGTGAAGCCTTTAAGAATACAAGAAAGGCCAAATAATAATAGTGGGATGTCAAAGGTATCTTATGAAAAATTTCAGGAAGTAGCTTCACAACCATCTTCTACACCTGACTTAAAAGTCGCATAGTAGCATGAAAGAATATAAAGTTGAAGATCTAACACTGTTACATATAAATGTTGCAAACGCAGCAATTGAAAACCCTAACAATATATCTATTGATGAAAATAAATCAACCAAATTATTTTATAGTTTAGGATTTGACAAAAGATTGAATATGGATGCGGAAAGAGTATTATTAGCTCTTTTTATCAATGTTGAATTTTTAGATGAAAATGGAAACTCTACAGGTATTATTGCAAAATTTACAATTCAATTTGAGTATCATATCAGAGGACTTAAAGAATATTGTGAAGTGCCACAGGAAGTAGGTACTGACACACCTGTCTTAATGAATAGTCAAATGAGCGGTTCAATACTTAGCGTAGCTTACTCAACTGCGAGAGGCATTCTTTATACCCGCTGTTTAGGGACAATAATGGGTAATGTAATAATGCCTATTATTTCTGTTCAAACCTTGTTAGACATTTCTGAAAAAGAATCTTCTAAACCTGAAAATACACCTGCGGTTCAAGAAGACAAGTAAGCGAAATGGTTTCGCGTGCCTGTCCCGACACTTCGGGATGTTGCTTATCATGCGTTCTTGAAATGCTTTGCATTCATGAGCGGTGAGCTCTGAGCAGCCAACCACGCACAAACAGTGAATCGTTTGATTTCATGCATTCAAAAGCCTGGAAGGCAATTGTACAAAGGCCCAATAGAAGGAAATGAGTGCATAGCCTGTCCCGACACTTCGGGATGTTGCTTATCATGCGTTCTTGAAATGCTTTGAATTCATGAGTAGTGAGTTTTGAGTAGCCAACCACGTACAACCAGTGAACCGTTTGGCTTCATGCATTCAAAAGCCTGGAAGGCAATAGTACAAAAGCTCAATAGCGCGAAACGAACGCATGTGTTGCTTATCATGCGTTCTTGATTTTTCTTTGGTTACTTTCTTTGTATCAAGACAAAGAAAGTGACAAAACAACTTTGATGGTGAAGAATTTCGTGCCGCCGGCAGTCAGTTATTTTCTTCTTCAACCTGTCCCGACCCTTCGGGAGAAATGCGAAGCATTCACCGAGGCAAATAAAAAAATGAATATGATTGAAGTAAAAAAAGTTACAAAACATTATGATCATGAATAATTTTCCCGCAGGCAGACGGGTCCTTAGTCGCAACGGGGTCTTATTGCAAAGCCAGTGTGTGTGTTGCTGATACCCCGTGTTATTTTGCAACCGCTCTATATAAATAAACGCAGGGTCGCAGGCTTCACTCAAAGGCTGTGATGCAGACCCTGCTCAGACCAAATTTCTGCTTCACACAAGCAGCGCAAAGAAACGATGCGGAGAAGGAAAGATATTTACGCCGTCAAGGGAGGAATCGCAAGAAAATATCTATTAATACAGCACCTCAGTTTTACTTCTGTAAAACCATTTGTTTTGTATCAATCAATCTTCCATCAACATATAAACTATATTGATAAGCGCCGGATGAAAGTGTTGCGGCATCTATATGTACAGAGCCTTTGCCTTTAGCACTTAAGTTTACCTGTTTCAATGCACCACCATTTTTATCAGAAATAATAATCTTAGCTGATGAATACTTTTGCGGCAATGTATAACTTATAGTAGTTGTATTACCAAATGGATTGGGCTCATTTTGTGCTAATGAAGCAGATGTTATAAATGTTGATTGCTGGCTGGTTGCAGATGATGTGATCATTGTTTTAAGCTGGTTGACCTGGTTCTGCAAATCATTAATCTTTATGTTCTGTTGTGCAATAGCAGAATCTTTTGAAGCGTTCATTTCTTGCAGTGCTTTGATGATGATTGGTATAAGGGCTATATAATTTACGGCTTTGGTGGTTATTTTTTCATCAACTGCTGCGGGCTGTATCGCCAAAGATTTTTTAGTTGCCGTTGCTGATGTATCAGCCATCTTGCCTGTAACCGTGCCTATATAATCTACCTCTTTAACCAGGCCAGGCAAAACGGTTTCAAGGTCTTGTGCTATTAACCCATATTGTTGCCCTGCGGGAAGATGCATTACTGCGTACTTTCCATCTTGCAAAAATTCATATGTTTTTGGTTTTAGCCGATTAATTATACTCATGGCATCGCCAAAATCTTTTATGTTCTTTTTTAAGTTTTTGTCGCTGGTTTGGTAAACGCCGTATGCATACGTATTGCCGTTAAAAACGCCAGCCCAGTTTTTATCAGATCTGTCAGTGCCGGCAACCAGGCCATAACCATTAACAGAATGAAAATTACCGCCCGTACTATTGGTGCTGTTACCCACCACTGATGCTGCACCATCACTAACAGAATATACACCTACATAATTGCCTGAAGCATAAATACCATAGCTGCCACTTGCGGCGGTACCAACCGCATTAACGCCATAGCTGCTGCCATTTGCATTTACACCAACATAGCCGCTAGTTGCATATACAGCATTGCCGCCACTGCTGTAACCATAGACACCATAGGTGCTACCGCTACCGTACACACCATAGGTGGTGCCGCTGCCATATACGCCAATATCACCGCTACTGCCATACACACCGTAACTATCACCGTAGCCATACACACCATAGGTGCCTCCTTCGCCATATACACCTAAGTAGATACTGTTACCCCAAACACCATAACCTCCGGAAGCTGTACTATTACCATAAATAGCAGTGCCGGCAGATTCTACATCAAGCGGGTAAGCAGGTGTGGCAGTTCCTATACCTACAAGGCCGGTTTTTAATATACGCATTCTTTGCATAGCATTCGTTTTAAAAACGAGATCCTGTGCATCAGATGTACCAATGTAATTAGTGCCTGGCGTAGTGCCCGGGTTGCCTGTTGTGCTCCATGTTTTTCCTTTTTGTTGTATGCCAGTCCAACTGCTGCCAGAATAATAAAAGAACCCGGGATTATTGTCTGTTTGATAAATCAATAACCCTGTTGCAGGTGAAGCAATGGCATTACGTTGTGCCAGCGTCATACGTGGAATTAATATGCCTTTGTTGGTTGACTTAATTTCCAGTAACGATGATGTATTTGGCGTCGTGGTACCAATGCCTACTTTACCACTTGAAGGAAATGTGTTTGTTTGTGCTTGTGAATAAGCAACAATAAAACATAGTGCAGCGAGCACAGCGTAAAATTTTACTTTCATGATAAACGAGTTTTAATTAAAATTATATTTGGAAAGATGTTACCGGAAGCGTATGCTAAAGTAAATACTATGTAAGAAATAAACAATTTTATCCAATACTAAACTGTTATAAAAAAAGCGTTTTTAGCAAAGCGCTTTTTTCCATGCAGGACATGAAAAAACCCAACATCCTTCCAGAAGAAACCGTAGTGGCAAACTGCGGCTGGCAGGGGATCCTTCCCTTATCCAAATCAAAGGGAAGAAACAATGCAGCAAAACAAAATCTATAAGCAAACTTAATACCTTGTCAATTTTAGCGTTCGGGTATTTTTGTTTTCATCAATCAATGTTACAAAATACAAACCGGCAGCATAGCTATTTACATCAAATGTAATTGTATTCAATCCTTTTGCTGCAGTTATATTTTTTGTCTGGAGAATATTACCCTTTTCATCACTTAAGTTTAAAACAAAGTGGCCACTTGCATAAAAAGAAACCGTTGTAAAAGTTGTTGCAGGATTGGGATACAGGCTTAATTTTTCTACTGATATTTTTTGTAATGACTTGCTATCTTCTGCCCCCATGTTTTCAGCTTCATTGACAATTATACCATTTTGAATTTTCAGGTAAAGAGAATTAGATTTAATTCCATTAGCAACTACACAAACATGATATTTTCCATTGCGCAGGTGGCGGGGTAGTGTAAGATAGGTGGTATCTGTCAGATTGCCCCGTTGAACACCTGTACTGTTCCAGTTAAAGGTTCGCCCATAAAAGGTTCCTGCGTTTGAATTAAAACGCACTAATGGGTAATTGGTATTTAACTGCCAGTCAAAACCATGATTTGATGCTTCAGATAATCCGTTAAACCCGGTTCCTGTTGCTATATACACGCTGTCGTTAACTTTCGTTATAGCGTTTAGAACGGGCGCACCGGAAGCTATTGGCTTTCCATCGGGTATAAATACATCATATTGATTTGAGAAAGAACAGAAAAGAACCTGTCCGTTTGGCAAATTGATGAAATTGATTCCCGGGTAAACTAAAGGGAAATTACCTGGCCCGTCAACACTCTTAAAAGAATTCGTTCGGTAATTGTATATGTAGAATGTTATTGGCGAATAGTTATAATCCACGTCATCTTCAGGTATAGGTGAAGTGGTACACAAGACATTTCCGTTATTGAGTAAAACTGCCGGCGCGCTTACCGCCGCATTACCATCAGGAAAGTCGGCGCCGGCGGTCCATTTTCCCGGGGAGCTATTGCCTGAGGGCGTATAAATAGCCGTATGCCCCGACGAACCAAAAAATATGGCCTTACCATTGGGAAGCAATAAACCCGCACCCTGTGCATAGCCGAAATCGTCTGCGAGATCAACAGGTATTGACGCATCGGTAATCCACTCGTTCAGTGACGGAATATATCTTACCGAACTGGTTGAATATGCCGTTAATATGCTGTTATCCGGCAATTTTACCCATGCATCAAAAAGAGGCAATGAAGAATATGGTCCCCACCTGTAACTATTTGTAGCCGGGTCGTAAATTCTTGTGCTATGGCGGTCGTATAATTCCTGGATGATTGTTCCGTTTTCTAAGATAGTACTACCTTGACTCATGATGGTTCCGACAGAGCCGGTTCTTGTCCATATATTTGTTAACGGGTCGTATATTTCGCTTAAAGAATCACCGCCGTTGCCATAATATCCCCCTCCAACATATAACCGTCCGTCTTTTAGCAACTGCGACGCATAATACTCTCTTGAATTGTTCATGGGTGCAATAACAGACCAGCTGCCGTTTACATAACTGCCGGTTGAATCAGGGGTGAGGCGGCAATACTGTTTTCCATAACCGCCGTTTCCCTGGCTTCTGCAAAGCACGGTTCCATCAGATAATAATACCATATGCATTTCGCCATATAAAGGCGCTAATTTTTTTATGGCTCTCCATGTGCCCTGTGCCGCTGCATTTGTAGAATTAAAAGCGACAAATACGGACATAATGAATATCAACCTGCAGTTTTTGAAAAATAAAAATTTGGGGTAGCGCATTAGTAATGGTTTATTAAACTAAGCTATTAAAAAACCAGGCAATGTGCAATACTCAATTTGAGTATTTAGAACCGTTTGTCGCTGCGGTCTGCATGGTGCGTGCTTGTGCAAGGATATGCTGCCAGCATTATTAATAGTATAAAAGTAAAGGCGCAGGGTTCCGCAGCGCCCCTGCTTGGCGTAGTCTCTGACTACGTCATTGTGTATTTAAAATCTCTGATTTAATCGTATATTAAAATGGCACCCA
>DASZUX010000682.1:0-1513 GCA_035547455.1 Chitinophagaceae bacterium | reverse complement strand
TACCCGGCTTCGCGATGTGTAGGTTTGGGGTAACCTTGTATATAGCAGGATTGCCGGGTAACTGTAATGCTGCAGGGGCAGGCGCACATGGTTTCGGCTATGGCATCTGCTATTATTTTTGCCAGGCTCTCAGGCGTTGTTTGCACCCTTGCATTAACCAGCATCTTAACATAAGGTGTTTTGTTTGCAGCGGTTTCAAAAACGCCTTCACCCTGCAAAGTAGTAAAGCTTAGTTTTTGCTGCGTATTGCCTGTGTCAATAAAAAATTTAATATGCCCTGTTGCATAACCGCCGTTGTGTACGTTTTGATGTATTTTTTGCGCCAGTAAGTGCGCCGCATGCAGTGCGCTGTTATCGGCACAAGTAATAATTATATCCTGGTCAAGCCATGTTAGCCATGCCTCGCCGCGGCCATAAATATCGTAATCAATCAGCAGGGTTTTTCGCATTCCCGGCTCGCTTAACCGGTACAACATTATGTCAATCCATTCCTTAATATTTTCCTGCGACAGCGAATTTTGGTATAGTATTTTTTTGCCGGGGTATTTACTTTCCACAATGTGTTTAGCGGCTTCAAGCTGCATGGGGGTAACCAGGTCAATTTTGTTTACTATTATTATATCGGCCTCTTCCAGTTGTTTTTTATATATGTAGCTTACCTCCTCAAAAAAAATACCGGCATTGTTTTGCAGGTGCATTACCAGCAGGCGAATGTCAGCAAAAACAGAAAGTATAATATCATATTCGCCGGGGCTAAACTGTAAAAGAGGGTTTATAATGGTGGCCGCCAAATCGGTACAGGAGCCCACGGATTCTGCAAAAATTATCTCGTTATGCCCTGGTTGCTGCAAACTTTTTAAGCCGCTTTCAAAAGCAGGGTAGTTGCAGCAAAAACAACTATCGGCCACTTCCTCAGTTGCAATGTTATTACTTTTAATAAACCGGGTATCAACCTGCTGGTTGCCCTGGTCGTTTGTAATTACCCCGGCTTTTATATTAAGCTGCTGCAGGTAATGGCAGGCTTGCCTTATGGCGGTAGTTTTGCCGCTGCCTAAAAATCCGCCGGTTAAAAATAACTTCATATTGCATGCTTGTTATTTAAAGATAAGTTTTGGCAGGCAACATGCAATAAATAAAGGTTATTATAAAAGGCTATTCTTTTGTTACCTGGTATATTGCGCCCTGGCTTTTATGCCCGGTATTCAGCACACCACATAAATAAATTTCGCCGCCTGGGCCGGCATCGCAACTGTTTATAATAAAAGGGTATTCAAGTTTATTTTTTACAGGTATTTGCTGCTTTTTAGTTGTACCGCTGTCTTGTTTCAGATAATACAACGTACCATTGTAATCAGCAAAAACGTATTTGTGCTGTAAAAAAGGCAGGGCGTTGCCGTGGTAGTAAATACCGCCTATAACGCAAATGCCGTCGTTACGGTGGTAGGTTATTACCGGCGGAACAAGATTGGCCGGCAGGCTGTCTTTACCTACACGTATGGAATCTCCTTCTACA
>DASZUX010000681.1:0-3346 GCA_035547455.1 Chitinophagaceae bacterium | reverse complement strand
GGCAAGCTCCGTAGCACGGCCGCCTTCCTTTTGTATTTTAACAACATTAAGGGCATTTTCCTGCAACTGTATGTTGCGCTGTATAATGCGCATGTTGTTATCGTAAGCCAGCAGGTCATAATACAACCCGGCAACAGCAGCCACCAGTTGGGTGGTAAGCCATTGCCTGCCTTTTTGCGTGGCCAAGTAATGGGCAAAGGCTGCTTTTTTTGCAGCTTTAAGCTTGCCCCATACATCCGCCTCCCAGGTGGTACGCAGGCCAAGAAACAAATCCGTGGTGGGCGTAGGTATGTGCTGGTCTTTATCAATATTGGGCGAAAGGTTGGTATCGTAATTACCAACGCCGTTCATGGTATAATCGCCATATTTGTCAAGCCCTGCAGACAGAGTAGCGTTTACTGACGGCAGTAACGATGCCTGCTTTGCATTTAATACCGCCCTTGCTGTAACAACGCGCTGCCATGCAACGTTTAGGTCAAGGTTATTATGCAGGGCCACGTCAATAAGGCTGGTAAGATTGGTGTCAGTAAAAAACCTTTTCCATGTTACAGGTGTAATTTCAGCCGTACCGGCAGAGTCGTTAAAAACACCCGGCATTTTTAAATTGTTTTCTGTTACAGGCATTGAAGGCACGCTGCAGGCCGCAAGCATTATGCCTGCGGCAAGGCTAATAAAAAAACTGCGTATTACAGGTTGCACCATTGTTTTGTTTAATATTTAGTGAGCGGGTTTACGGGGATGATCATAAATATCATGGGCTATTTCTTCTGCCAGGGGCTCAGGTTCCGGGTGCTTACCTTTTTTACCTTCGTGAAGGCTGGCGAAAATTACGTACAGGCCGGGTATTAGAATTACACCGAATATGGTGCCCGACAACATGCCGAAGGCTGCTGCCGTGCCAATTGACCGGTTACCAATGGAGCCCGCACCGGATGCCACGCACAGCGGTATTAGCCCGGCAATAAATGCAAACGACGTCATAAGTATGGGCCTTAACCTTGATGCTGCGCCCTGTTTGGCGGCTTCAAGAATGCTATGCCCCTCTTTACGGCGCAGTATGGCAAACTCCACTATAAGTATGGCATTTTTACCCAGCAGCCCTATAAGCATTATCAGCGCTACCTGGGCGTAAATGTTGTTATCAAGCCCCAGCATTTTAAGCCCGGCAAAAGCGCCAAACACACCAGCGGGCAAAAACAATATTACCGGTAGTGGCAGCAAAAAGCTTTCATACTGGCCAGACAGTATAAGGTACACAAACACAAGACAGATAATAAAAATGTAAATGGCCTGGTTGCCAGACAGTACCTGCTCGCGCGTTATACCGCTCCACTCATACGTAAAGCCGCGCGGCAGTTTTTCTTTGGCAATTTTTTCCACTTTTTCTATTGCTTCGCCGCTGCTGTGGCCGGGGGCGGCATCGCCCGTAACAAGTGCTGAATTGTACATGTTATAACGCGTTAGCTGCTCCGGCCCGTACACTTTTTCAAGCGTGGTAAAATTGGAATACTGTACCATTTCGCCTTTATCGTTTTTTACGTACAGGTTTAAAATATCATCGGGCTTTGTCCTGAAGCCGGGGTATGCCTGCACCATAACTTTATACATCTGCTCAAACCGTATAAAGTTGGTAGCATAAAAGCTGCCCAGCAGCATTTGCAGGTTATCCATAGCATTTTCAACAGACACGCCCTGTTTAGCAGCCATGTCCTGGTCAATATGAATAAGATACTGCGGGAAGGACGGGTCAAAGTCGGTAAACACGGTACTGAACGCCTTGTCTTTTTTTAAAGCGGCAATAAGGTTGTTGGTTACGGTTGCCGTACGCTGCAGGTTACCGGTACCCGTTTTATCAAGTATCCTTAGCTCAAACCCGCTGCTGTTGCCAAAACCCGGCACCGGGGGCGGTGGCAGCAACTCAATATTGGCGTCGGCAATGTTTCTTGTTTTTTCTTCCAAGTCATGTATCACCTCGTTAACCGACTCCTTGCGTTCGTCCCACGATTTCAGGTTTATCATCGCCATGCCAAACGATGCGCCCTCCACCTCGGTAACAAGGCTGTAACCCGAAAGCGTTGACACGTTTTCGACCGCCGGCATCCTGTTGGCTATTTTTTCAATCTGTTCCAGCACTTTTTCAGTACGCTCCACTGTTGACCCCGGCGGCGTTGCCACGTTTACATAAATCATCCCCTGGTCTTCAGTAGGTATAAAGCCGCCTGGCAATACGGTGCTTATGCCCCAGGTTGCTGCAAAAAATGCCACCATAAAAGCCAGTGTAACTAACTGCCGCCCCGCGGTAAACCCTACCAGCCGCATATAAGCCTTCTCGGTTTTGTTATACCCCCTGTTAAAGGCACCATAAAAGCGATGCAGCAGGTTTTTTTTGCGTTTGGGGCTATGCCTTAGCAGCAGCCCGCATAATGCCGGTGTAAGCGTAAGCGCATTAATGCCTGAGATTACAATGGCAACCGCCAGCGTAAGCGAGAACTGCCTGTAAAACACCCCTGCCGGTCCTGACAGGAAGGCTACTGGCACAAACACTGCGGACATTACCAGCGTTATTGCTATAACCGCGCCGCTTATTTCCTTCATAGCTGCAATGGTAGCCTCCAGCGCAGGCAGGTGTTCTTCCGTCATCTTTACATGTACTGCTTCTACCACAACTATTGCATTGTCAACCACTATACCAATGGCAAGCACCAGTGCAAACAGTGTTAGCAGGTTGATGGAAAAGCCCATCAACTGCATAAAGCACAAAGTGCCTATTAGCGCCACCGGCACGGCCAGGGCAGGTATAAGAGTGGAGCGAAAGTCCTGCAGGAAGATAAATACCACGATGAACACCAGAATAAATGCCTCAAACAACGTTCTTACCACTTCATGCACCGAAGCATCCAGGAAGCGCGAAACATCATAAGCAAAATTGTAATCCATACCCGGCGGAAACATGCTTTTTTTAAGCTCCGCCATTTTTGCTTTTACATTCTGTATTACTTCGCGTGCATTGCTGCCGGGCCTTTGCTTCAGCTCGATTGAAGCAGAATAACGTCCGTCAGTTTTTGAAGCCATGCCGTAGGTGATTGAGCCAAACTCAACATCTGCAACATCCTTTACCCGCAATACAGATCCGTCGTTATTGGCACGTATCACAATATCGCCGTACTGCGAGGGCTGCGAGAACTTGCCCGTATAACGCAGCACATACTGCAGCACCTGGGCATTTCTGCCAGAGCTTTCGCCTGTTTTGCCCGGCGCTGCTTCTACGTTTTCTTTTCTAAGCGCATCCACTATGTCCTGGGCAGATACTTTGTATGCAAGCATCCTGTCTGGCTTCATCCATACG
>DASZUX010000680.1:0-4533 GCA_035547455.1 Chitinophagaceae bacterium | reverse complement strand
GGGTTTCAACCCATCGGCAAAATAGCCGCATTCACAACTCACAAAAAGCCCCGCAGGGGCGGGATAATATTCAAACAGCACACACGTTATATTTTACCTTTATTATTATTGGTTACAACAGCAGCAGCTAAAAAGATTGTCGCCATTTCCCAAAGTCCCGGAGGGACGCAATAATACAGCGATGGGTTGAAACCCATCGGCAAAAATAGCCTCACTCACAAAAAGCCCCGTAGGGGCGGGATAATATTCAATCAGTACACACGTTATATTTTACCGTTATTATTATTGGTTATAACAGCAACAGCTAAAAAAGATTGTCGCCATTTCCACAAAGTCCCGGAGGGACGCAATAGCACTGCGATGGGTTTCAACCCATCGGCAAAATAGCCGCACTCACAAAAAGCCCCGCAGGGGCGGGATAATATTAAAACAGCACACACGTTATATATTTTTCTTTTCGTGGCGATAACTCCGGCAATGAAAAAGACAGCCTGCAATTTTAATTTTTCCTTCACCATTTTCTTATTTACTTTGCAATTCAAAGCACTTTTAATTTGAAGATTTTTAGCATAAATTATTTCCTGTTTTTTACAATACTGCTCGTAACCGAAATACTGGTGGGCGCCTTTGTGCATGATACTATCGTTCGCCCGTACGTGGGGGATTTGCTGGCGGTAATACTCATATACTGTTTTATTAAAAGCTTTATGCGCACCGGCGTTGCGAAAGCCTGCATTGCGGCGCTGTTATTTGCGTACGCAGTGGAAGTATCGCAGTATTTTAAGCTGGTTGTTGTGCTGGGTCTTAAAAATTCAGCAGCAGCAAGAATTATTTTGGGTGACTCTTTTTCGTGGACGGATATGCTCATGTACACGCTGGGCATCGCTATAACGGCAACTATAGAAAAACTGTTGCCGGCAAAAAGAAAACAGGCTTTACATCAACAACAAAAACAGGCCGGATGGATTATTTTGTGGCAAAAGAAAGTGTAGTGCGTAAAATTTGGGGCAGCGCAGATACAATACTGTTTGTATTTGCGGGCGCCTCTGCAGAGTTTGCTTTAAACAAGGCAGTGGACTGGCTGTATTTTACCGGCCGCCTGCCGGCAGACCCGCTGGCGAGGCTTTTTTCAACTGTGGCGTATGCGCAGGATATTGTGTTTGCTGAAGAAACAAGGGCGTTTGCAGCCATAGATAAAATTACGGCCATACATAAAGGGGTGGAAAAACAACGCGGCATGCAGATACCCATGTGGGCCTACCGCGATGTTTTATTTATGCTGGTGGATTATTCCATACGCGCCTTTGAACTGCTGGAGCGTAAACTTAGCGCCGCCGAAAAAGAAGAGGCATACACTGTGTTTTACCGTATTGGCGTACGCATGGGTATTGAGGAGTTACCGGCAACATATACCCACTGGCTTGTAATGCGTGCCCAATACCTGCAGCAACACCTGGTTTGCAGCAGTTTTACCACTCACCTGCACAGGCAGTATAAAAAACACCTGGGGCTATTACGCTACCAGTTATTAAAGCAGGTACAAATACTGGTTACACCTGCCGTGGTACGGCGTTTGCTTAAACGCGGCAATATGCCGTTGCTGTGGCCCGTGGTACAGTTATACAAGTTAACAAGGCACATTCGTTTGGACGGAATGGTAAAAAATGCCATTTTGCCGCCTGCGTATAAATTGCAGGTGCAGAAATTGAATATTATTACCTGACGTATGCAATGCCGGCGGTATCTTTCACGTCACCATATTAAACACGTACATGAAGCCCCTGGATATTTGCTGTGCACTGCTGGTGGCCTGCTTATTGTTCGCTTCCTGCGGTAAACATTCCGGCGCACCGTACAATGACCAGGTAAATGATCTTTACAGCAAATGGACCGCCGGCTCCATTGAGACCCAGTCGTACTTTTACCCGTCAACCGGTGTTTCCGACACAACGTACAAGGCACAACCCGGTGACTTTATAGACTTCTCCCAAAAAGGGGTGATTGTTGTTAATGTGCAGGGAAACGTTCACACAGATATATATGACACCGCGCAATATGACCTGCTGAAAGATACCCTTGTGGAATTGAACGACGGGTCAGCATTACCGGGCAGGGTAAGCGTAAAGGCCACGGGCAAAAACACCATCAGCTTTGCGGAAAGCAGGTATGGTATTGACTTTGAGAATAAGTTTATTTATAGCCTGCACAAATAGTGTTAGTGCAGCACGCTATGCAAACATCTAAAAAACCGTCATTTACGTTCATAAACAATCTTTCCCTCAAACATTGTCCACAGCACCTGTGTTTTTTCCATCTCCAAAGGGCTAACGGTAAGCACATCACGGTCAACCAGCACAAGGTCGGCATATTTACCCGCCTCAATGGAGCCTATGGTTTTTTCCATCATTAACGCTTTGGCGCTGTTAATGGTGTATGCATATAGCATAGCCATGCGCGGCATACACTGGGTGCTGTCAAGCACACCAAGTCTTCCTTTGCGGGTTTCGGCTTCATAAATGGCTTCAAAAGGGTTAGCGGTGCTTACGTTCCAGTCACTGGCACCGCAAATAGTAGCGCCCGCCTGCAACAGGCTGCGTGCGGGGTATTGGTACCTGTACAGTTCAGTGTCAATATAAGGCTTTACAATATCTACGGTAGTAGGGTCGCCCAGGGCCCACAGCAACTGCAGCGAAGCAAGCACATGCAATTGTTTAAATCGGGGTATATCGCCGGCATTCATCACCTGCACATGGGTTATGGTATGCGGTATGCCGCTGTAACCGTTGGCTTTACGGGCTGCTTCAAACCCGTTTAATGTTTCGGTAACGGCCCTGTCGCCAATAGCATGTACATGCACCAGTAATTTTTGCTTGTCCGCCGTTATGGCAAAGCGGGCAAAGTTCTGCGGCTTGTACATTAATGCGCCGTAACTGCCGCTGTTGGTATATGGCTTTGAAAGGGCGGCCGTCTGCGTGGGGTATTCAATTACCCCGTCGGCAAATATTTTAAAGCCCAGCACAGCAAGGTTATGGTTACCGTTATACATTTTCTGCAGGGCTTTTAACTGGTTTACCTGTGGTTGCGGTTGTTCATCAGCATCTGCCACTACTACCGCCGCAATATGGGCAGTAAGCTTATTATGCTGCAGCAGGTATTGGTACCCGTTTAAAATGGCATTTATTCTGTCGTGTATATGGCCTGCGGCAGGGTCAAGCCAGGCAGTAATGCCTAAAGCATTATTATACGCCAGCCCCTTTGCAGCCGCCATATTATCATCAACCGGCACAGCAGGCAGCACCGCATCCACCTTGTAAAAACCACTGTCGGCAAAAAAGCCGTCAGGCTCATCATCGCCTGATACATTAAAATATTTTTTAGTGCTGGCGGGCAGGCTTTTAATAAACGCCTTGTTTATACCGGCAATATTCATCAGGGCTTTATTGGCCCATGCCGTATGCCCGTCGCTGCCGCGCAGCAATACAGGCTGGTTGGCATATTTGCCGCCGCTGAAAGTGCTGTGCAGTTCATCAATCTTACTCCAGGTTTCAATGTTAATACCATCAATCACCAAAAAATTGCCAATCATGCCAAAGCCGTTCTGCTGCACTTCATCCGCATAGGCCGCCAGTGCATCAACAGTCAGTACGCTGTCATCCACGTTAGCCCGCATCAGCCCTTCACCGCCTTCTACCGCGTGGTTATGGCTGTCAACAAAACCAGGCAAAATAGTTTGGCCGTGCATATCAATCAAAACAGTTGTTGCGTCCATTAACTTCTTTACATCATCCAGGTTACCCACTGCAAAAACTTTGTTGCCTTTAATGGCTACAGCCTCTGCATAAGGGTGCTGCACATCTGCGGTAAATATTTTGGCGTTGAAGAGAATTTTATTAGCGGAGCCGAGGCCACCGTGCTGGCTATACCCGCTTATATAAAAAATAACAACACACATGCAGGCTACTAAAAGGCTAACAGCTTTTCTCATGCAGTAATTTTAGAAGGGATAAAGAATTGTTATTCCTGTTTTACGAATATACGTAATAACATTGCCGTGCTTAAAACAAAACAGCCCCGGCATAACAGCCTGGGGCGTTTATTGTTTCAATTACAGGGTTATACCGGTTATTACGGGCTTGCTTTATTGTATTTTGTTTCCCTTCGTATCAATATAATAGCTGCTGCCACCGGCTATTACTTTTGCAAAGCCATGGCTAAAAGGCTGCGCTTTGTCAAACCGGGGTTGTATTACCCATTTGCCTGTCCTGTCAATATATCCTATTTTTTCATGCTGCATAGCCTGCACAAATCCTTCGCTAAATGATGGCATAATGTCTTCAAACTGCAGGGGTATTACCTCTTTACCCGTTACGTCAATATACCCTATTTTTTGATGCACCGTGCTTATGCCTGGCTCATCCTTATCCGGCGATGCGCCGGTTTCCACGCCCACGCAGGCAAACCCTTCGGCAAAGTTTTCTATATTATCATATTTGCCATAAGGCACTACCATATTACCTGCACCGTCCATCACGG
>DASZUX010000679.1:0-7979 GCA_035547455.1 Chitinophagaceae bacterium | reverse complement strand
ATACCCTTTTTCAAGAAAAATTTCGAGAGAGAAAAGATGCCTCCACTGGGTCATGGTTGAGTGTAACGATGCAACTTTACCGGATTGGGAATCTTTAAGTATAACAAATGCATTATCTTCTACATCCATGTGCCAGTAAAGATTTGACACTTCAGCCTTAACTACATCAAAATTGCCCGAAAGGTGCATAAACAAATCAAGCATGTGTATGCCCTGGTCAAGCAAAATACCACCACCTGCCAATTCTCTCTTTGCACGCCATTGGTTAAAATAGTCGGCAGTAACACTCTTACCATACCTGCCGCGAAGCCACAAAACTTTGCCGTAATCGCCGCTGTCAATCATTTCCTTCATCCGCATAACACTATCGTGATGCCGGTGGTTAAAGCCATACATTAGCTTTTTGCCGCTTCGTGCTTCTGCTTCACGTATCTCCTCCATATCAGCGGCTGTAAAGGCTGGAGGTTTTTCGCAAAAAACATGTTTTCCAGCATTAAGCGCTTTAATAGTAAGCGGTTTATTTAAAAAATTGGGAGTGCATATTATTACTACGTCAATGTCAGGATGGTTAATTATTTCGTCATGCGAAACATTAGGTACATTCACCTCTTTTTTTAAGCTCGGTTCCGATACTGCAATAACCTTGCCTTTACGCACTTCGTCAATAGCGGTATGTCTTGTTATTCCCATAACGCCATAACCAATAATGCCAACTTTGTACATAGGATAAATCTATTTTAAAGCATTTACTAAATTATTTACAGCTTCTATTTCCATTTGCAGCTTGCCTTCTTCAGCGTAAGAACCAATGTGTGGGGTAAGTACCACATTATCCAATTGGCATAAAGGGCCGCTATAGGGCTCCTGCGAATAAACATCAAGCGCCGCACCGGCAAGCTTTTTACTTGTAAGCACATTGTAAAGCGCTGTTTCATCAAGCACTTCACCGCGGGCAATGTTTATTAAAAAAGTGCCTTGCTTCATTAACCCAAATTCTCTTTCGCCAATAACAGGTGTTTTATCTTTATTACCCGGTATATGCAAGGTAATAATATCAGCCCTTTGCAAAACTTCATCAAAACTGCAAAGTTCCACCCCGGTTTGGCTGCACCATGCTTTATCAGGGTATAAATCAAAGCCAATAACAGGGTTACCCAACGCTCTGAAAAACTGCGCGGTAAGCCTTCCAATACGGCCAAGTCCAACAACTCCAACCACTTTTTCAAACAATAAATTACCTGTTTGTTTTTTCCACTGCTTGCTTTTTACCGATGCATCTGCCTGCGGTATTTTCCTAAGCAGGGAGAGGGTCATTGCCAGTGTTAACTCAGCCACGCTTCTTGTTGGCGCATCAGGTGTATTTAATACATTTATTCCTTTGTGCCTGGCGTATTCAAGGTCAACATTATCCATGCCTATACCTACCCTGCTTATCACTTTAAGGTCAGGTAATGCATCCATTACTCTTGCCGTTAAAGGTTCTACACCTGCTACAATGCCAATGCAATTTGCAGATAGTTCTATCACCTCATCTTCAGTAAGCTTGCGGCCAAATGGATTGTTAATATAATCATATCCATTACTTGTCAATATGTCAAAAGGCTTTTTACTTATTTGGCCGAACGAAGACGGAGATGTAAGGACTTTCATACTAAAATTTAATTTTTTCTGCGCTCTAACAAATCACAACATTTTCACCTTGCCTTAATTATTTTATTGTACAGGCAGGCTTTTCACTATTTTCCTTTATTCCTTTTTTTTCCAAATAACAACCCGGCTTTTCCACTGCGTTTTTTTACTTCGCCGCCGTACCCATATCCATACCCGTATCCATAACCATATCCATAGCCGTAGCCATAACCATAACCATAACCGTAGCGGGATGATGCAGTTAGCTGAACATCATTAAGTATTATGTACAGGTTTTTAAATTTGCCGCTTTGTTTAAGCTCGTTAACTATACCTATCTGGCGTTTAAATGTATAGTTTTGGCGCATAACGTACAAGTTCACGTCCGCAAATTTTGTAAGTATTTGGCTGTCGGTAACAAGGCCTATAGGCGGAGTGTCAATAATTATCAGGTCAAATATCTGTTTAAGACTTTCAATTAACTCATCAGTTTTTGTACTTGATAAAAGTTCTGATGGGTTGGGAGGCAAAGGCCCAGAAGAAATAACGGAAATGTTATCGGAAACCCCTGAAGGCCTGATAATATCGTTAACAGAAAGGTCTGATATAATATAACTTGAGAAACCAGTAATATTCTCAAGAGACAGGTATTTAGAGATGGTCGGCTTTCGAAGGTCAAGCTCCATTATAACAACTTTCTTGCCTACCAATGCGTATGTATATGCCAGGTTGAGAGCAAGGAAAGATTTACCTTCACCACTCATGCTGGACGTAGCCAGGATTATTTGTGATCCTTTTTGACTGCCAAGCACAAACTGAAGGTTTGTACGTAATGTTCTGAATTGCTCGGCAATTATTGACCGCCCATGCTCTTTTACAATCAAAGTATCTGTTGGGGTAGCCGTGTGGTTAATTTCGCCCAATATAGGTGTTGCAGTATTTTTCTCTACATCCTCGCGGCTGCTTATCTTGTTACTTAGCATGCTTTTCAGGTAAATAAACCCAATAGGCGCAAATATTCCTAACAACAGGCCAACAAGATAAATTACGATTTTTTTAGGAAAATAAGGTAAAAACTCAGATTTAGGCGTTTCTATAATCCTCGCCGATGCAAGGTTTGATGCCTTTGCAACTGAAGTTTCCTCCTTTTTTTCAAGCAGGTACAGGTATAGTTCTTCTTTTACCTTTTGCTGCCGGGCCAGGTCAAAATACTCTCTTTCGTTCTGAGGAATTGCTTTAAGAAAATCCGTAATATTATTATTCTCTTTGCTATAAGAAGAAATCTCAATGTTGATTGCCTTTTGTTGGTTTTTAAGATTAGTAATCATATCCGTCCTCACATTGGCTATTTGCACATCAAGGTTTTTTATAAGAGGGTTCTCATTAGTAGCTGAAAGCCCCAGGCGGTCACGCTCAATTTGAAGGTTATTATATTTTTGAGACAATGCAAGAAAACCAGGGTCCTGGCCTATACTTGTGCTGGGTACAGGCCGCTTATTATTTTCTTCGTTCGACAAATATTCCAGGGTATGATTTATCACGTCCTTCCGCACCTGGGCCTGGGCTAATTGGTTGTAATAAGTACTTCCATTATCAATAAGTACTTTAGCCTGCTCTGTAAAATCGGCAATATTATTACGTTGTTTAAATATCTGTATCTGGTTTTCAAGGTCTCTGAGGTCGGTTTCTATAATTGAAATCCTGTTATCAATAAATGAAATGGTGCTATCTGACAGCTCATTTTTCTGATCAATTGTACCTTTAAGATAATCCTTAATAAGCAGGTTAAGAATATCCTGGCCTTTTTCGGGTATTGTTGCCTTATATTCAATATCAAGATATGTTGCAAGTTTGTCTGTAATAGTCACATTCATGTTTTCCAGAAAATCATCTACCACTTTGTCAACAGACACCACCGTAAATCCGTATGCCAATGTCGAATCAATAGGAATATCGGTTTTAGTAACCACAAAATTTCCTATTACTGTTCTTGCAGTATCGCCGTATTTTATGGAGAAAGATGTATCAAGGTCTTTAGATATTACACCAATTTTTCCTGGGTTAGTGAAATCAAGATTAAATTTTACAGCGTTTAACAGCGTATCGCTAAGATTGGAAAAAGTTACTTCGAACGGGCTTTTTTTATAAAGCTCGGCGCTGCCTATAATACCCAGTTTAACATACCGTATGTTAAGGTGCATTGTATTTACAACGTCGGTAACCAGGTCGCGGCTTTCTATAACGGCAAGTTCGTTATTTACGTTATTTTTCTCACCTAGTAAGCTGCTAAAATCGCTCAGCATTCCACTTGTGGCCCCACCCAGTAGCGAACTGGCTCCCCCGCTGGCGCCTGACTGGTCATCACTTATTAAAACCTTTGCGTGAATTTTATAGTGGGGGTCACTATAACGTAAAAACAAAAAAGCTATTGCAATGCCAAATATGGCGCATAATGCAATGCTTTTCCAGTTATCAATAAAGACTGCTACTATAAGTTTTAACACTTCACGGTCTTTTTCTTCAACATCCTGCGTTTCCTGTATAGTGTTTTTGATTTTCATTTACTTTATTATAATGCATTAATACTTTTCCAAAGAATCTATTTTATCCTTGTAGCCGCGATAATTAGTACAGAAAGCAGCGCCCCCGCAATAGCATAATTGCGATTTTTTGAGGCGTCTAGGTTTGCAATTTTTTCTTTCAAAGGCTCGATATATAATACGTCGTTTTGGCGTAGGTAAAAATAGCTTGAACTTACTATGTCTTTAGAATTAAGATTTAATCGCACCAATTGGCTTTGATTTGCAGAATCACGTACAAGTAAAACATTTTCCCTTTTACCAAAAATGGTAAGGTCGCCGGCAAGACCAAGTGCATCAAAAATGGTAACCCGTTCGTTTGGTATTACATAACTGCCCGGTCTGTTAACTTCCCCAAGTACAGTTACTTTAAAGTTTGAAAACCGCACAAGTACAGTTGGGCTTTTATAGTACAAAGCGGTACGTTGGGCTATTGAATCCTGTGCAGCCAGTGTGGTCAGTCCTGCAACGTGAAAAGTGCCCAGCATTGGCAAATCAATGTCGCCTTGTTTGTTTACAAGGTACCCACCCAGCGGCTGCGACACGCTGGCTGCGGCAGATGCTGATAAACTGCCGTTAATTGCTGAGGGATTTTGGCTTACATACGTTGATGGAGAGGCCTGGTTAAAGACAGCATTGCCTGCGGGATCTACAGTTTGTATTGTGATTGACAAAATATCGTCAGGTTGTATACGCAGGTCCTGGTATGGAGCTTTTAAAACACTTATTCTTGCACTGTCTGAAAGATCTTGAAAATACGGGATGTTTTTATACGTTTTACAACTGGTAAAAAAAAACACGATGAACAAAAAATAATAAAATAGATATTTCATTAAAGACTTGTTTTTGGTGTGCAATAAGTTGCTGATTAGAACTGTTATTTAATATAACTGGCAAAATTCTTATGCTCTTTTTTATAAAGCTTGTCATTGTCAAGCGTTTTAAAATAAGCATAAGTTTTCTCAAGGCCCTCGGCTCTGCTAACTTTTGGTTCCCATCCTAATAATTTTTTTGCAAGTGTTATGTCCGGCTGCCGTTGCTTAGGATCATCTTTTGGCAATTCACGATAAATAACTTTTTGGTTAGCGCCTGTTAATTTTAATATTTCTTCAGCAAATTCTTTTATTGTAATTTCAGATGGGTTGCCAATATTAACAGGCCCGGCATAATCGCTTAATAATAAACGGTAAATGCCTTCAATTAAATCGTCCACATAACAAAATGAGCGTGTCTGGCTACCATCCCCAAATATAGTCAGGTCCTCACCGCGTAAGGCCTGGCCAATAAATGCAGGCAATACACGCCCGTCATTAAGTCTCATTCTCGGGCCGTAAGTATTAAAAATTCTTACAATTCGTGTTTCTAAGCCATGGTAAGTATGGTATGCCATTGTAATAGCTTCCTGGTATCTTTTGGCTTCATCATACACACCTCTGGGTCCAACCGGGTTTACATTACCCCAATATTCTTCTGTTTGGGGATGAACTGAAGGGTCTCCATATACTTCAGATGTAGATGCTATAAGCATGCGGGCGCCTTTTTCTTTGGCGAGGCCCAGTAAATTATGCGTGCCCATAGCACCCACTTTTAATGTCTGTATGGGTATTTTTAAGTAATCAATAGGGCTGGCAGGTGATGCAAAGTGTAATATATAATCAAGATTTCCTGAAACATGCACAAACTTTGTAACATCGTGGTGATAAAATTCAAACTCCTTCAATGCAAAAAGATGCTGTATGTTTTCCAAATCTCCGGTAATAAGATTATCCATACCCACTACATCATATCCTTCTTTTATAAAACGATCGCATAAATGCGAACCTAAAAAACCTGCGGCGCCTGTAATTAATACCCTTTTTTTCATTTCTTTTTAGAATTAATTAGTTTTTACCCCAATACAATAATATACAAAACCTTTTTCAGTCATTTCAGCAGCATTGTATATATTTCTGCCATCAAACAAAACATGCTCTTTCATATTTTGCTTAATAAGCGCCCAATCAGGCAGCCTAAACTCATTCCATTCTGTAACAAGTAATAATGCGTCAGCATCTTTAACTACAGATATCGAATCCTCAGCGTACAATACTTTGTACCCTAAAAAGTGCTTTGCTTCTTTCATAGCTACAGGGTCGTATACCTGCACTTTAGCGCCTTCTTCCAGCAATGCCTCAATTAATACTAATGCCGGCGCTTCACGCATATCATCAGTATTAGGTTTAAATGAAAGCCCCCACACAGCAAAAGTTTTACCTTTTAATCCACCATCACTGTAATGAGCCTTTATTTTGTTAAACAATACTTTCTTCTGGTCCTCATTAACATTCTCAACAGCTTCAAGAATGCGCAAATTGTGATTATTGTGTTTACCTGTTTTAACCAGCGCCTTTACATCTTTAGGAAAGCATGAACCGCCATACCCTATGCCCGGGTAAATAAACCGGTTGCCAATACGGGGATCACTGCCAATACCTTTTCTTACTTCATTAACATTGGCGCCCACCAGCTCGCATAAGTTTGCAATATCGTTCATAAACGAAATTTTGGTAGCAAGCATTGCGTTGGCCGCATATTTAGTCATTTCAGCAGAGGGAACATCCATAAACAGGATGGGGTGACCGTTAAGGATAAACGGGTTGTATAACCGCTGCAAGGTTGCGCGCGCTCTATCTGAGGATACTCCTATTACAATACGATCCGGCTTTAAAAAATCGTCAACAGCGGCGCCTTCTTTTAAAAACTCAGGATTTGAAGCAACATCATATTCTATAGATGCATTGCGGATCTGCAAAGCTGCCGAAATAGTGTTTTTTACTTTTTCTGAAGTACCAACGGGTACTGTGCTTTTAGTAACCACTACTGCATAGTCCTGGAGATTTTCGCCAATGGTTTTTGCAACTTGTATTACATATTGCAAATCTGCACTGCCGTCCTCACCTGGCGGTGTACCTACGGCAATAAAAACAACTTCTGCTTTTTCAAGAACATCTGCAAGATTTGTGCTGAATTGCAACCTGCCTTTAGCCACATTACGATTAACAATAGCGTCTAAACCAGGCTCATAAATGGGGAGGATCCCTTTTTTGAGGTTATTAACTTTGTCCTCGTTTACATCAATGCAAACTACATCTGTACCTACTTCTGCTAAACACGCCCCTGTAACCAAACCCACATAACCCGTTCCAACAATAACAATTTTCATACTTTTTTATATATTGGTTAGTTGACTAATCTTAAAACGGATTCATACTGAAGCAACGTCGTTTGGGGGGGATTAATACGAGCGCGAAAATAATTAAATAATGATTTGCCCCCAAAAAATATCAAAACATATTTCAAAATGCGTCTTACAATCAAAATCAATAAGTTATTGTTCAATTTCGGATTTTAGTTCTTATTGCACGGGAACCAGTTTTGTTATTGTGTTTCAATAAAAAATAAAACGACACAAATGGCAACGGGCTAATAAAAAGCATATCAATTTTTATAAAAAAATGGTTCAGCCCAGCTCCTATCGCAAAAGAGTTCAGTATTTTTACAGCGCCCGAAATAATAAATACCCCCAGGTATATGATAATCCAAATTTTAGCTACTTCTTTCAGGTGCAAAACTTTCCAACCTGAATAACCAGTTATTGCCATAAGTAAGATGCCTATATAAGTTACGCCAAAATGTAACCCTCCACGTTTATAGGCGGCGCTTTCAATCACTATGTTACATATAATGCCAATTAAAAGGATAAATGCAAAAAATATAATCCATTTAATTTTT
>DASZUX010000678.1:0-9660 GCA_035547455.1 Chitinophagaceae bacterium | reverse complement strand
AGCTCCTTCATCAGGTCGTCATCATCAACCATTTTTTCATATAAAAGCTGCAGCTTTTGCAACTGTACGCCTGTAAACTTTTTTGGAAACTGTTCCTGCAAATACTGTTTATTCTTTTTAAATGCCACCAGGTTGTTGTAGTGGAATATAATGTCGCTTAACTGCGGGTACAGCTTATGCTCGTTAAAGTACCTGTTTATTTCCTGCAGGTACGCTAATAATGTGTATTTTTTCAGTTCAAAATCAATATACCCGTCAGCAAACCATGTTTCTGATAATGATTTCATAGCCACGATTTTTTTGTTACCTATTAGATGGTAATTTACTTAAAAAAGTACTGTGGCTTTAGTTAAAAGAATATAAAAAAAGCAGAAAAAATATCTTCTACCATGTACGCTCCATATCCCAAGCTTCAAACTCCCTGGCCACCGCGGTAAGGAATGATGCGCCAAGGCTGCCGTCAATAATACGGTGGTCGTAGCTTAGGCTAAGGTACATCATGTGACGTATGCCTATAGTATCGCCATGCTCTGTTTCAATTACCACGGGGCGTTTTTTTATAGCGCCTACAGCAAGTATGGCCACCTGCGGCTGGTTAATAATAGGTGTGCCCATAAGACTGCCAAACGTGCCTACGTTGGTTAGCGTAAAAGTACCGCCGGTAGTATCATCGGGGCGCAGGCGGTTATTGCGGGCGTTATCTGCCAGGGTGTTTACCTGTTTGCTAAGACCCACCAGGTTAAGGTAGTCTGCATTGTGTATAACCGGTACAATAAGATTGCCGCCGGGCATAGCGGTAGCCATACCGATGTTAATGTCTTTTTTAACAATAATTCGGTCGCCGTCAACACTGCTGTTTATAAGCGGGTATTTTTTTATAACATGTACAAGGCAGTCAATAAAAAGCGGGGTAAATGTTATTTTAGTGTTCTCTCTTCTTTCAAATTCCTTTTTCACTTTCTCTCTCCACAATACCATATTGGTAACATCTGCCTCGGCAAATGATGTTACGTGCGGGCTGGTTTGCTTACTGTTTACCATGTGTTTGGCAATAAGCTTGCGCATCCTGTCCATCTCAATTATTTCGGCATTACCATAAGAGGCCGAAGCCTGGCCTTCAGTTTTTACAGGCGCTGCCGCAGGCGTTGTTTCTGCCGGCTTTTGTATTGCCTGTGGGGCCGGCCTGGTAATTTCTGATTCTGCCGGTTTTATTTCCTGTGCAGGTTGCTGCAAAGTTGCAGGGGCAGCATGGCCTGCTTTTTTATCAGTTACATACTGCAAAATGTCTTTTTTGGTTACACGGCCCTCGTTGCCTGTACCGGGTATTTTTTCCAGTTCGCTCATGCTCACCCCTTCGCTGTTGGCTATATTCAGCACCAGCGGTGAATAAAAGCGGTTAATGCCCGCTGCAGGGGGAGTATTAACTGCCTGGGGAAGATATGGCACTTCTTCATGTACTCCGGCAGGGGATGGTGATGCCGGCCGGGCCTGTTTTGCCGGCTCGGCAGGGCTAACGGCTGCCTGGCCATTTGTTTCAATGCGGGCTATTACAGCGCCAATAGGCACCACGTCATTCTCATTAAACAGCAGTTCAGCAATAGTGCCCGCAGCGGTTGAAGGTACTTCGCTGTCAACCTTATCGGTGGCAATATCCAATACTGTTTCATCCTGCTTAACTGTGTCGCCGGGCTTTTTATGCCACTTTAACACAGTAGCCTCCATAATACTTTCGCCTAATTTGGGCATTACCAGGTCAACAATAGCCATTGTATAATAGTTTCAAAATGTTAAACATTGTTTGCGGAAATTTGTTTGCCACGCAAATCCCTGCATAGCTGCCTGCGTCCTTTTACGGGCGGGTGTTGCTTCCTGTACTGCATAGTGTGCACCAGCAAAGCTGCGGCAACCGTTTACGGGCCAAAATTAAAGTTTCCCCTGCAATTAACCTTACCATGTATTTTTAAGCATATATGCCCGCAGCATGTTAAGCGCATTCATGGCCGTAAGTTCAATATTTTTTAGCCTGTCAAATCTTAAATGCAGTTTTCTTACTTCAACAGAACCGGCATTGCCAACGGCTATCCATACGGTGCCTACCGGCTTGCCTGGGGTACCGCCATCCGGTCCCATAATACCCGATACTGCTATCGCGTAGTCTGCTTTCATGGTATTAAGCGCCCCGGTTAACATTTCCCTTACAGTTTCCCCGCTTACCGCACCATCGTTCTGCAAAGTGCTTTCCTTTACCCCCAGCACCCGCTGCTTTATACTGTTATCATAACTTACCACGCTGCCGTAAAAATAGGCTGACGCGCCGGGCACGGAGGTAATAAGGTGTGCAATATAACCCCCGGTGCAACTTTCAGCAGTGGCTATTGTTTTGCCTTGCTGCAATAATATTTTACCCACCATCTGCTGAAGCGTGATGTCTTCGTCGGCAATCATTTCAGGCTGTACCAGTTGCTTAAGCGTGGTAAATGCTTCCGTTAATGCCGCATCCACTTTTTCTTTTTCACCGTTGCCGGTAAGCCGCAGCCGCAGCAGGCCGTAATTGGGCAGGTAAGCGAGTTTTATAAAGGAAGGCAGGGCTTCTTCCCACTGCTGTATGCGTTCTGCTACCATGCTTTCCCCTATGCCGAATGTGATTAATGTGCGGTGGGCTATATAAGGCAGGTTATAACGTTCTTTCAGCAAAGGCAGCACGTGGTCTGTCATTATACCTTTCATTTCATGGGGTACGCCAGGCATGCTTATAAACAACTTGCCATTTTTTTCAAACATCATCCCCGGCGCAGAGCCGTTGATATTGCTCAATACTGTGCACACATCGGGCACCAGGGCCTGGTTGCGGTTACGCTCAAGCAGCGGGCCGGGCCGCTTAAACACTACCTCAAAAAGGTACAGTATATGGTCAAGGGTGGGTTGGTGTAATACCATTTTGCCACCAAAATAATCGCATAAAACCGGTTTGGTAATGTCGTCGGCAGTAGGCCCAAGCCCGCCGGTAATAAGCACCACATCGCTGCGCTTGCCTTCTTCATCCAGCGCATTCCAAATATCTTCCCTCACATCCCCTACGGCTGCCCTGTGCTGTACCCATATACCTGATTTGTTTAGTTGCTGCGCCATCCACGCACTGTTGGTATCTACTACCTGGCCTATTAACAACTCGTCGCCAATCGTAATAATCGAAACGGTAATCTTTTTCATAATCAGCCTCTCAAAATAAAGGTCAAAAGTATTTTATGTTTGCAACAAACTGTATTTTTTATATGTCAGTAAAGCTGTATGAGAAAATTGCTGATGGTTGCCTTGCTTGGCATAACAGCTTTGCCCCTTAGCGCTCAAAATGCTCTGCCCCGTATTGAAGCTTATGCGGCACCGGGCTTGTTTTTTGAACACCTTAACGGCGACCCGCTTGTTCCTAAGCACCAGCGTAATGCATCCCGGCTGGGAGATGATGTTTCAGCCGGGGCTATGGTTGCGTTTGGCGCTGCACATAACCGCCTGCTGTTTAAAGGCGGCCTCGCCTTCAGGCAGATGCATTACAGCATTGCCAAATATAACCCTGGCGATTTTTTTGTGGCGCTGTTTTCGTTTGATGCCGGCCCCAGCCCAAAAGACACTTTTGCACTTAGCTATGTGCGTTTTACCAATAGCTATCTTGAAGTGCCTTTAGCTGCTTCAGTAGCGCTAACGCGCAGGCGGTACGGGTTACCCGGCCTTGCTGCAGGGGTTAGCATACGCCCTGCTTTTTTGTTAAGCAGCAATCCCGCTGTTAAAGCAGACCCTTATGTATTGCCCCAGCCCGGCCCGCAGCAAATGGAGGCTTTTAAAAAGCTGTACAAGCAAGATGCGGCCAAAACAATTATTACGGTTGAACCTTATTTTGAAGCATCTTTTTTTGTGTACAAACGGGTGGGCCTGTTATGGCAATTCAGGCCATTTACATTTTACACATCACCGCTTAACAAAAGGTTTACCTGGCAAACAACCGGGCTGCTGGGTTTTACTTTTGGCGCTGTGTACGATTTTAACCGGTAACCATTTTTCTGTAATTTTAAAATGCAGCTAATTGTTTTTTTTATTTGTCTGTATATTACATGATGGCTGTTTTTTTGATTGCTCGCTTTGTATGAAATAGCCGTTGCTGTTTTTAACCAATCAAATGCAATTCACCCTAAAGGCCTGGCGTAAACCCGCCGGGCTTTTTAATTGTATTAGCTGCGTTGGCTTATATTCGGGTTTTTAATAATGTTTCAGCCATGCGGAAATTGATATTATTGCTTTTTGTTTTTGTTAATGTAACGGTATGTGCCCAAAGCGTGCATGCTAAACTTCAGGCTGCGGTAAAACACCTGCTGGCCGACGCGCAAATGAAACACGCAATACTGGGCCTGTATATTGTAAATAGTAAAACAAGGCAGGTAATATATGATGTAAATGATAATACCGGGCTTGCACCCGCAAGCACACAAAAAATATTTACCACTGCCGCTGCATTTGAGATACTTGGCCATGACTACCGTTATAAAACCGAAATAGGATACGACGGGCAATTGAACGACGGGCAATTGAACGGCGATTTGTTCATTAAAGGGTATTGCGACCCTTCTTTCGGCAGTTGGCGTTTTAATACTACCAAACGCGATACCGTTGCACAACAACTGGCGCAGTTGATACGCGGGGCAGGCATACGGCAGGTTAACGGAAGAATTATACTGGATGGTACGGCATTTAGCTACCAACCGCTGCCTGGTGGGTGGATATGGGAAGATATTGGTAATTACTACGGCGCAGGCACGTGGGGTATAAACTGGAATGAAAACCAGTATGACATTATATTACAGCCTGGCGACAAGGAAGGAGACCCGGTAAAAATAATTGGAACCAGCCCGGCCCTAAACATGCCCATAACGAATTTATTAAAAACCGGCTTAAAGGGCAGCGGCGATAATGGGTATGTTTATTTACCACCCTACGGTAATACAGCCTTTGCAGAAGGCACCGAACCTTTAGGAGAAGGGAGAGTTACTATTTCAGGGTCGCTGCCTGACCCCGCTGTGCAATTTGAAAGTGATTTAGGTGTGGCATTGCAGCGCAACAATATACTGTTACCTAATACTGCACCCTGGTATGATATTAATAAGGTGCATGATGCTGCGGGGAATGTTTACCAGCATGCTGTTGCCATTGGCAATTATTACTCGCCACCCCTTGACAGCCTTATATACTGGTTTTTGCAAAAAAGCATTAACCTGTATGGTGAGGCATTTGCAAAGACAATTGCGTACGAAAAAGATGGATTTGGCTCAACCGATGCCGGTGTTGAAATGATAAGGAATTTCTGGCAGCAGAACGGCATTGAAAAAAGCAGTATTAAAATAATTGACGGCAGTGGTCTTTCCCCCCAAAACCGTGTTACGGCAAAGGCTGAAGTACAGGCATTACTATATGCCAGAACAAGGCCGTGGTATAACAGCTTTTATGCGGCGCTGCCTGTGTATAACAATACGAAGATGAAAAGTGGTACCATTGGCGGCAGCAAGGCATTTGCAGGTTACCAAACATCAGCAAACGGGGATGAATACACTTTTTCCATTATCATCAATAATTATGATGGTTCGGCTGCATCTATCGTGCATAAGATGTATGAGGTGCTGAATGTGCTGAAATAGGTATCGTATTACTTTCCATGATGCAGGGCAAACGTTGTTAATCTTTATAGCCTGCACACCCGTTATAAAAGTATATTTGTAATAAAGAATAGTGTATGGGAGTGATAAGAATACCATTACATTTTGAAGGCTCAGTAGGTGAAAAAACACTTTATGCTCTTTTTGACAGTGGTTCAACCTTCTCCTGTATAAGGCATGATATGGCGGAACAAATAGAAGAACCCCGTGCAATGCGGCATCCTATTGAAGTTGCTGCAGCAAGTGAAGGTGATTATGTTAAAATATCAGAGGCAATGCGCGCAGGCTTCTATTATAATGACATAAGGCTAAGTGATGAATTTATGGTTGTGCCCGGCCTTAGTGAAGAGGCTATTATAGGGGTAAATACATTGCAAAAATGGTGTATAAAGCTGGATTTTGAACACGATACAATTGTAATAGACCCTAAAGTGGCAAAGCTGATTTTGAAGCAGTTAAAGTAGGCGGTATTAGTTGCCGGGCTAAACAAAATATGGCTCCAGCCTTTTGCGCAGTTCTTCGGGTATGTTTGTTCTCTTACGGCTTACAAGTTCTAAAAAATACAGGCTTACTTTTCCCGAGGTAAGCATTTTTCCCCGCTCATTAAATACTTCCTGGTAAAACTCAATATGGTAGCTTACAGGCAATTCACGCACCTGCGTTTTAATGGTAAGTAAATCATCATACGTGGCGGGGCGAAGATATTTTATATGCAGGTCAACCACCGGCATTATAACACCCGATGCTTCCATGTCTTTATAACTATACCCTAATTGCCTTACGCTTTCTACACGCCCCACTTCAAAATATTGCGCGTAATTGCCATAATATACCACGTTCATCTGGTCTGTTTCGGCATAGCGTACCCGCACCTGTGTTATTGATTCGTACATTGGTTAGTTTAACTGTTTGTAGAAATAAATTTTAGTTCATGGTTACCGCGCGAAGTTAACAGCTTCTAAGCATCATTTGCACTATCGCTGCCTTGTGTATCCAGTTCAACAGTATCATGTACTGCCACCGTTACTTCATCATCCGGGGTAATTTTTTTTTGCAAAATAACCGGTAAGGTTCCGTGCAAAAATTATCATAATGCGGGGTAATCGAAGTCTCATCCTTTCGCAATCATCCCGTCAACACTAATTTTACCGGGGCCGCAAAGCAGCAACACCACATAGCTGCACAGGTACATAAGCGCCACTTCCGATTCAAGCAGGGCTTTGCCTTTATCGTTCCCAAAGATGATAATCAGCATGGTTATTATAAGCGGCACCACCGTAAAGCGGGTAAACAGACCCAGGATGATAAAAAAGCTGCAGAAAAATTCGGCAAAAATGGCCAATACCAGGCTGGTTTGCTGTCCCAGCCCCATAAAGTTATAAAAATCGGTTTTAAGTGTTTCAAATTTCTGCAGTTTGTCAAGGCCGTGTATTATTAACATATTAATGCCAAAAACCAGCCTTAGGCAAAGCAGGGCCAAATTAAATGCGCCCGCGCTATACCCGGTTGATAATAATTTTTTCATACGCAACGTTTATCTCTACAGTGTGCCGCCAGTAAAAAGTAATTATGGTAATGTGTGCAAATGTAAACCAATGCAAATGTTTATCCACAAATGCCCAACAATGTTTGTACCACATATATGCATAAAAACTTTAAATTAATTTTACTTTTTATTAAGAAAGATATCAAAATATTTGCCCAACTATACCGTTCAATCACCATTATGAAATTAACCTGTATAAAAGCCGGCTTGTTTTTTACAGCATTACTGCTGGTGCTAACCGCTCAAGCCCAATATACAAAAGCCAACGATGACCCGGATGCTGATTTCAAACTGGCAAAGGAACTTTATCAAAAGCAACAGTTCAGTCTTGCATACCCGCTGTTTAAAAAGCTGTATGCAAAAAATACGGCAAACAGCAGCATACCTGTTACTATTGAAACCGAATCAAAATACTACTCCATTGTTTGCGGGCTGCAGTTAAATGACCAGACTGCAGAGCTGGCTGCCAGGAATTTTATTTACCTGGAACACCACGCCCCGCGTATTGAAATGATGAGCTACCACCTGGCAGAATACTATTACCGTAAAAAGAATTTTGCCGATGCAGTTACTTTTTATGAAATGGCCAACGTAGCAAACCTTAGCAACACCGAAATAGCTACTATGAAATTTCACCAGGGGTATTGTTATTTTACCATGGAACGGTTTAACGATGCAAAGCCCCTGTTTGATGCCGTAAGGCAAATACCCACCGACCCTAATTATATTGATGCCAATTACTACTATGGTTTTATAAGCATGCACGATAAAAAATACAATGATGCGCTGGCTGCTTTTAAAGTGGTGGAAGATAAGCCTGCCTACAAAAACATTGTACCTTATTACGAAGCGCAGATTTATTATTTTAAAGGGGATAAAGACAATGCGCTTGAAACAGGCGAAAAAGCACTGCAGGCGGGCGGCCAGTATTATGCACTGCAGTTAAAGCAACTGGTTGGGCATATTTATTTTGAGAAACGGAATTTTGCAAAAGCCCTGCCTTACCTGGAAGACTACGTTAGCCATACCGAGAAAGTGCGCCGCGAAGACCTATACGAGCTTTCTTTTTGTTATTACCAGGCAAAACAGTGGAAGAGCGCTGCACAGGGTTTCAGGGAGCTTGGCGGCAAGCAGGATTCGCTTGCGCAAAACAGTATGTATCTTTTGGCAGATGCCTATTTAAAGCTTGACCAGAAAGCCAGTGCACGCAGTGCCTTTTTGTTTTGTGCATTAAACAGCAGCAATGCAAAGCAAAAAGAAATATCCCGCTTTAATTACGGTAAACTTAGTTACGAGCTTGGATATAACGATGTTGCACTTACTGAGCTAAAATCGTTTATTGCCGATTACCCTAAAAGCGATTACCAGGCTGAGGCAAAAGACCTGCTGGTAAATGTGCTGGCTAATACAAATAACTACAAAGAGGCCCTGGAAATGGTGAATACTCCTGGTGGCCAAAGTGAAAGTGTAAAACGTGTGTACCCGAAAATATTATACGGCCGCGCTACGGAATTAATTAACGACCAGCAGGTAGGCCAGGCTGACAATATGCTTTCTCAAATATTTTCGGCGCCGTATAACAACGCGCAGTTGCCTTATGCAAGCTTCTGGAAGGGAGAAATAGCTTATCGTAATAACAACTACGATTCTGCAATCTTCTTCCTGAACAGCTACATGGCCACCCCTGTTTCCAATGGCGAAGTAAATGTTACCGATGCGCGGTACACACTTGGGTACAGCGCCCTGCGGCAGGAAGATTATGCAAATGCCCTGCGGTATTTTGAAGCCATCACCACATCTGTTTCCCCTTCATCCACACCTATACAGCAGGATGCTTATGTACGCAGTGCAGACTGCTACTTTATGCAGAAAAATTATAGTAAAGCCATGCAGATGTATGATGCTGTGCTTAATTATAACCTGCCCGCAGCAGATTATGCATTATACCAAAAAGCAATTATTACCGGGGCCCAGGGGCAAACGCAGCAGAAAATAGCGTTGCTGCAATCGCTGGCGCAAAGATTTCCTTCATCATCCCTCAGCCCCGACGCTGGTATGGAGGTGGCCAACACTTATATAGCCAACGAAAATTACACCAATGCAGTACCCGCGCTAAATACCCTGCTGAAAAATAAAAATGCTGCAGCATTTAAACCACAGGCTTACCTTAAACTGGGCATAGCTTATTACAATTTGAAAGACAATGATAACGCGGTGGCCAGCTTTAAATCGCTCATCACTGCATATCCTAACTCGCCTGAAAGCGACCAGGCGGTTGACTATGTGCGCAGCATATTTGTAGAAGGGCAGCGCCCGGGTGAGTTTGTAAGCTTTATGCAGCAGGCAGGCAAAAATGTAAGTTTTTCTGAGCAGGACTCGCTTACATGGGTGTCTGCCAATATAACCTACACCAAACAG
>DASZUX010000677.1:0-10538 GCA_035547455.1 Chitinophagaceae bacterium | reverse complement strand
GGTAGTACTTAATCTCACCAGGCTCATCAAGTTGTGCAACAGCGCTGCGGGGTCCAATTGGCGCAGGCGTCTTTTCCATTACTGTTTTGTCCTTTGTTGCACCCGTGTCTTCCTCTACCGGCTGCTGCATTCCGGCAGGTGGAATAATATTTTTTTTATCCTGCTGCGCTATGGCATTTTGCCGTTTGCCCGGAATAAAAATTAAAGCAGCAGCCCCTGCCATTAATAACAGTATTGCAGCGGCAACCCACTTTGTCATCCATAGTTTTTGCTGCCGCTGTTTTGCTGTATGGTACTCCTGAAGCTTTCCGCTAAGGTTATGCCATATTCCTGCCTCCGGTTCTTCTTTTTCAAACGCGCCCCGGTTAGCTTCAAAAAGTTTCTCAAAATTGTTTTCCATGTTTCTACTGCTTGCTTATTATGGCTAATATTTTTTGCCTGGCCCGCAAATACTGGCTTCTTACCGTAGCGGAAGGCATTTCCATCATAACTGCAATTTCCTCAAATCCCATTTTTTCAAATATGTGCAGGTTTACAATAGCCCTGTATTTAACCGGCAGCGCAGTTATGGCCATTCTAATGGCATCAATCTTTTCAACAAAATCCTGCTCGCTTATCTTTTCCTCATCCTGTATATCGTGTACGCCTGTTATCTCAATATTAAGCCATGTTACTTTTGTGCGATTAATAAAATTTATTGATTTATGTATCACAATCTGTTTAAGCCACCCTGCAAATGCACCCGGGTTTTTTAGCGTGTTAAGCCGGGTAAACGCTTCAAAAAAAGCTTCCTGCAAAATATCTTCGGCATGGTGCCTGTCTGTTACTATACGCAACGCGGTGTGGTACATAGCCTGGCAATACCTGTTATATAACAGCTCGTGGCTTTTTATATCACCTTTTTTGCACTGTTCAATTAATGTGGCCTCGCCTATAGTAAATATTTCTGCCAGTTATACCTGCAATTTTATTTGTTATTAAGTAACACAAAACATAAAAACGTTGCACTGTGCAAGCACATTTCCGGGAATATTTTTTTATTACCTATTTCCCCAAAAGAAAATGCAACAAACACCCGCCCGCGGTTACCTGAATATAAACCTTATTACAGAATGAAAAAATTTTCGCGCACCTGTGTTGCATTGCTTTTAATAACTGCTTTTTATACAGCCCATGCCCAACGCAGTGTGGCCATACAAGGTATTGTACAGGATACGGCAGGTGCGCCATTACAGGGCTGCACCATAAAATTAGTAACCAATGGCGGTGACAGCATGACGGCTACAGCCATTGCAAACGGGCTGTTTTTTTACAAACAGGTAACCGCCAAATATATAACACTAACTTTTATTTTTAGCGGGTACACGGCACTGGTAAAACATTATGCTCTTGACAGCGATTCAGACATTGTTACGCTGGGCGTTATACAGCTTGAACCTGCAGCAAACCTGCTTAACCCCGTTACTGTATCGGCCGTGTTGCCGGTTACTATTAAAGAAGATACTGTAACTTATAGTGTAAGCGCCTTTAAAGTGCGGGATAACGCCATGCTGGAAGATGCTTTAAAAAAGATGCCCGGCATTGATGTAGATATAAACGGCAATGTAACTGCACAGGGCAAGCAGGTTACAAAAGTAAAAGTAAACGGGAAAGATTTTTTTGGGGGTGATGTGAAAACAGCCACGCAAAACCTGCCTGCCAATATTGTGGAGAATGTGCAGATTATAGATGATTACGGTGACCAGGCAAACCTAACCAGCATTAAAACCGGCGACCCCAATAAAATAATGAATATTACCATACGGCCCGACAAAAACCATGGTTTTACAGCGCAAGCCACCGGCGGCGACGGCAATGACGTATTACCAGCAAAGCCCGGCGTACACAATGATAACCGCTACATTGGCGCGTTAACTGCTTTATGGTTTAATGGCGAACAGCAACTAAGTTTACTTGGCAATATTAACAATGCTAATGTTAACCTGTTTTCATTTGGCACGCCGGCTACTTCAGACCCTATTACCACAAAAAAACTTGCGCTTGAAAATACGTTAAACGGCAAGGGCGGGGCAAGTGCAGGCTTTACGCCACAAACTACGGGGCAAAACGGTATTACCACTTCTCACTCGGCCGGTTTTAATTATCGTGACCTGTGGGGTAAAAAGCTGTCAGTGTATGGCAGCTATAGCTTTAGTGGCAACACGATTGTTACCCAAGCAAATATGCTGCAGCAAAATACATCACTCACCAACCCGGCGGCTATACACCAAACCAACAACCAGACAAGCGCTAACCTTAACCATCGCTTTAACTGGAATATGGAATACAAACCTGACAGCCTTAATTATTTTAAGATAACGCCGGTTTTTTCGTATGTATCTGTTAACGGCCATTCTGTACAGGAAGCCACTTCGCAGCAAAACGGCATTATCAATACTTCATATACGTCATCCATGCAAAACACATATTATATGCCATCGTATGGTATAACGGTTTTATACAATCACAGGTTTAGGGGCCGCGGCCGTAACCTTAGTATTAACCTTACTGCAAATACCGCCAGTAATAACAGGCGCCAGTATGCGGTATTTAACTATACCACAGGCTCCTCTGCAGCGCCGGATGAACAGTTAATAACAACCGCCGGCCACACTACCAATTACGGCATTACAGCGTCTTATCTTGAGCCGGCAGGTAAATACTCGTTCATAGAATTGAATTATGCCTTTAACCATTCCATTACAAGTAACAACAGGCAAGCCAATGTGCCGGACAGCACCAGCCATGATTTTATTACCGACAGCGCGCTGAGCAACCGCTACCGTTATACCTTTATTACGCATCGCTTTGGGCTTAACTACCGTTACATAAAGAAAACAATGAATTACACTATCGGTATAGGTGTTGAGCCCTCTGTAATAAATGGTGTTATTACCGCAACGGGGAAACAAACCCGCCAAACGGCTGTAAACATTACGCCCGAAGGGCGGCTGGCATTTAATTTTGGAAAAAACGGGTCACTTAGTTTTGGGTATAACGGCTACAGCAGCCAGCCAGTATATAACCAGTTACAGCCGGTAATTGATTTTACAAATGCCCTTTACCCTGTGGAGGGCAACCCTGCATTAAAGCCGCAGTTTACCAATAATTTTTCTGCACGGTATAACAAGTTCAATTTTACAACGGGCAATACCATATTTACCAGCCTTAGCTTTTCACAAACACAAAACCAGGTGGTTACCAATACCACCAGCTACCCCGCTATATATACGCCCAACCCGGTGTTGCAAAACACATGGCTTACACAGTTTCAAAACGCCAACGGATATTATGCAGCTTCTGCCTTTAGCAGTTTTGCCAGGCCATGGCATAGCCGCAGGTACACCGCAATAGTAAGCGGCAACATTAGTTATACCCACAACATTGGCTATTTAACCAGCATTGCCCCCTTTACCTATACTGCAACCACCGTAAAGAATACAGCAGGCAATATTTCATTTTCGCCGATGATACGTTTGAGGATAGATATGCCGGACAAAATGGACGTGCAGGTTTTTATGAGCTACCTTTTAAGCAATACACATAATACAGTGCAAAACAATATTACGGCCGCAGCAGCTAACACGCAAACACTTAGCCTGGGCATAAACGGCAAAAATTATATTCTTAAAGACTGGACATTGAGTTACGAGTACTACAAAGATTTTAATTATGGCTACCTGGTGCCTGTACATAACCCAAGCATATTAAACCTGTACCTGGAGAGGAGGTTTTTAAAGAATAACATGGCCACCGCTCGCCTGGCAGCTTTTGATATATTTAACCAGAATACCGGCTACAATACAGCTATTACAGCAAGCACCATTACCCAAACCAGTACCAATAGACTAGGCCGTTACTACCTGCTTACCATTACTTTAAGGCTGCAAAGATTTGCGCATAATTAAACCGGGAAAATTTAATTGCGGATAATGTGAGACACCCCCCCATGTTTTTATATATAGCTATAGAGCAGGTCTTTGATAAGACGGAGTAGTTATATTGACAAAAGCAACCTTATTAAAGGAAGACGAATTTGCGGAAAATTTTTACTAAATTTTGTGTAATTAATTACAAATCAATTAATTAGCAAAATATGTTTTCCTCCCCTGTCCTCCTTTTTGACCGGGATTTCCCTCCCTTGGGGTGGTAAGGACTTTAGGGACACTAAGCGGGAATGTAAGCCGGTGAATTGCGGAAAATTTTTACTGATTTTTATGTAAATATGTAAAAATCAATTTATTAGTAAAGTTAAAATTCCTCCCTCATCCTCCCTCCTGCGCTGTCCTATTTGCTGGTGTGCAGGCTATGGCAGCATGTTAACCTGTATGGCAGAGGGATGTGCCGCATCATGGTAAATGTGTATGGTTGCTTTTTGAAAATCGGCTTTTGTTGCGGTGGAAATGTTTGTAAACTTTTGCGGGTTAATATCAACCAGCGGGAACCAAGAGCTTTGTATTTGCACCATAATTTTATGGCCTTTTAAAAAGGTGTGCGCAGTTGAGTTGAGTTCCAGCTTTACAGGTGTTATTTTGCCGGGCACAAAAGGTTCGGGTTTTTCAAAGCTGTTCCTGAACTTGCCCCGCAAAACTTCAGCGCGTACCAATTGCTGGGTGCCATCGGGTAATACATCAATCACCTTTACTATAAAATCGGCATCGGTGCCTGTAGTGCTGGCAAAAAGCCTGGCTGTAACAGGGCCGGCAAGAGTAAGGTCGCCGGCAAGTTCATCGCTGGTATAATACAACACATCCGGCCGCCGGGAGGCAAAGGTTTGGTCAGCCGCCAAATATTCATTCAACCGGTCGTTTGATTTTTTATTGATGTACGGTACAGGGTTTTCCGGGTCTGACACATATTCGTCCTGCCCGGTTACCTTACCTTTTTGCAGCAAAAGGTTGTGGTTACTATTAAGCCGCCATGTAGCGGTAACAGCTTCTTTAGGTGGCCATTGGGTAAAGGTTTTCCACTGGTTGCTGCCGGTTACAAACACGGTGGCTTCGCCGGCGTTAAAATTGCCTTTGCCTTTAAGATAGTAATTGAAAAAGTCAAACTCAAGGTGCTGTTCGTATTCACTGGTGTTGCTGCCAAAATTGTAAAGGGCAAATTTTGTCCAGTCAGGGCTTTCCCAGCCACCATGTGTCCAGGGGCCCATTACAATGCGGCTATCGTTTACCGGGTTTTGTTTTTCAATGGCTTCGTAGGTTTTAAGGGCGCCAAACATGTCTTCAGCATCAAACCAGCCGCCTACTACCAGCACTGCCGGTTTTACGTTTTTAAGGTGCGGGCGTATATTGCGGGCCTGCCAGTATGCGTCTTTTGTGTTATGTTCAAGGTACTCGTTCCATATTTTGCTGGTACCATGAAAGTATTCGCTGTCAAGCGTGCTGATGGGTTCGTGTGCAGCGTAAAAATCATTTACGTCTTTTATGTTTACAGCGCTGCTTACAGGCGGGTTGCGCTCGCGCGGGCCGCTGCGGGGTGCATCAAAAAAATTGTCGAATGAAAAATTGTCCATCAGGTAAAATGCGCCGCGGTGGTACACATCATCGCCTTCAAACTCATCAGTAACGGGTGCCTGCGGCGATACTGCTTTAACAGCAGGATGCGCGCCGGGCAGGGACGCAGTGGCATAAAAACCCGGGTACGAAATACCGTACAAGCCTACCTTGCCATTGTTACCGGGTATGTTTTTAAGCAGCCATTCTATGGCGTCGTAGGTATCGCTGCTTTCATCTACGTCGTTATTGGTTTGCTTATCGTCAATAGCAGGGGTCATTTCCTTAAACTGCCCCTCGCTCATGTGACGGCCGCGCACGTCCTGGTACACAAATATGTATTTCTCAGCAGGGAAAAGCCTGTTAGGCCCCAGCCTGCCGGGATAGTTGTTTTCACCATAAGGGCTGCATGAGTACGGCGTACGTTCCATAAGGATGGGGTAGTTTTCGCTGGTATCTTTAGGCATATAGATGGCAGTGAACAGCTTAACCCCATCGCGCATGGGTATCATGCGCTCAATCTTGGTGTAATTGTTCCTTATGCTAAAACCGCCGTTTTGGGCTGAAGCAGATATGCCTGCTATTATGCAAAGCACAGCAAATAATGTTTTCTTCATACAGTGACTATTAGGAAAGAGGAATGCTAAAGTAGCGATTATTTAAGGTTTAAACAGCGCCCCTATTTTTTAGCGGCGGGTGTTTTACGCCGTAAATCAATATTGTTGAAATAATATACCCTTACCGCGTGAATCATGCGGTACTGGTTGCCCGCCGGCAATTGCTGAAACAGGTTCATATAGCCGAACTGTAAATTATCAGAAGGCGCGGTGCGGCAGGAGAACCCTGCGAAGAAACGGTTTTGATCAAAATAGTTGTACTTTATGTTTTTGCCAAAGTTTACATACACTTCGTTGTTAAGCACGAATGACCATGGTGAAGATTTGCCAACAGGCGCGGAAAGCAGGTAATTATAACGCAGCCTGTAAGCAAAATCGCTGCCAGGCGCCAGGGTGCTGTCGTTGGCCACACGCCTTGTATAGCGCTGTTCAAAACGTACCCACTGCATATTTTTAATGCGGCCGGCATTGGTAAACCACTGCAGCTGCTGCCACAGGCGGTTTTCGGGCCGGGAAATATTTTTATGACCGTTAAACGGAAAATTGTTAATGAAGCCGTAACCGGCTGAAATACGGGTATTATCGTTAATATAGTAAATAGCGCCGGGCCTTATTTCGCTTTGATACAGGCCTTTCACAAGATGGTCTTTGGTAAAAAGCTGGGCATCAAACCAAATACCCCAGTGTTTTGAAAGCCTTGTTTGGTTTATATAACCCGCCCATGTTTGCGTAAAGGATGCAGTTTGTTTGTTGGTTTGCGATTTAACGTGCAGGGGATGATGCAATAATGACAATGCCGTAACTGCAGCAATGCACATTTTTAGATACATAGGTGTTTTTTTAGTGTAAGAAAAGGAAGATTAAGCAGGCGGCAAGATACCCGCAAAAAAATGAGATTTTAATAATGATGTGTTAATACTTTTTTACAGCAACAGTTCTTTGACAGGGTCCCAAAAAAGCTTATCAAAATCAACAACGGTGTCTTTTACCACTTTCACCTTTTCTTTTTCCAGCAGTTGCTGCATTCTTTCGGGCGGGGTGAAATGCGCCTTGCCACTAAGCATGCCGTTACGGTTTACCACCCTGTGCGCAGGCACGGCTGGTTTAGCGGTGCCTGCACCGTTCATAGCCCAGCCCACCATACGGGCGGAAAGTTTAGTACCAAGGTACCGGGCAATAGCGCCGTACGATGTTACCCTGCCTTTGGGTATTTGGCGGGCAACATCCCACACATCCTCAAAAAAGGAGTGCTTGTTTACATTGTCTTTAATATGTATTTTATAGCCAGGTTTGGCGGCAGCTTTTTTCATAAGGTGAATATAAACATAAGTAGGCGCTTATCTACTGAGTTGCCCGTTTTTGGCAAAGCAGTTCAGTACGGCGTGGCTCAGGTACTGCTTCATAATGGTAAGGGCAATGTTTGCAGCCGTTGCCACAACAATAACCGCGGCCAAGCAGGTACTTTTCAGTAAGTACTACCAGGCCGTCTTCATTAAAATAGTAGTCAATATGTTCAACCAGCGTCCTGTTCACGAAACATGTTCTTTAATGCGTCATCTTTATCGGTGTTTAGGGCATCGCTAAGCATAAAGCACAGGTAATGCACCTTGTTACTCCCGGCAATGTCAAGCGATTCGTAGTAGGTTTTAATTTTCAGTTCAGGAGTTACCCGGGCAGATGCATATACATCTTCCATATCGGCAAGCAGATCAAGGTTATACAACTGTATTACTGCTTTGGTAAAATTATACAGGTTAGGGCTGTCTGTTTTTAAATGTACCTTACCGCCAGGCTGTAAAAATTGCCGGTACAGGCGCAAAAACTTTGGGTGTGTTAACCGCTTTTTAATTTTCGACAGCCGCAGTTGCGGGTCGGGAAAGGTTATCCATACCTCCTGCACTTCGCCGGGGGCAAAGTATTCTGTTATCCTGTCCATTTGCGTACGCAGGAAAGCAACATTAGCCAACCCTTCCTGCAGGGCGGTTTTAGCACCTTTCCAAATACGGTTACCTTTTACATCTACCCCTATAAAATTGGCGCCGGGGTGCATCCTGCCAAGCCCAAGGGCATATTCCCCTTTACCACAGGCCAGTTCAAGTGTAATGGGGTTACTGTTATTGAAAAAACCTGCCCACCTGCCTTTAATATCTTTGGGGTACTGCAATACATTGGCAAATGTTTCAATTTCAGCAAACCGTACCAGCTTTTTTTGTGCCATAGCCTGCAAATGTATATACAGTTGCCTAAATGCAGTTACAATTGGGTAAGTAACCTCAGCCATTCATTAAATGCTATAACTTTGCAGGAGCATGAAAAGGCTATTGCTATTTTTTGTATTGTTATTAACTATTGCTGAAGCTAATGCACAGCAAATAACGGGGCAGATAGTTGATGCGTCAACCAACAAGCCTTTAAGCTATGCCACCATTATATTTAATCACCAGCACAACATACAGTACACCGATTCTTCGGGGCGTTTTACATTACCCAAAGATTCGCTTAGAGCCGGTGACAGCATTTACATTGATTTCCTGGGGTATAAGCGTCTTGCTATAGCAGTAGAAAAGCTTACCGCTGACAATTTTTTCAGGCTGGGCCAGCAATCACAGGAATTAACTCCTGTAATAGTAGCCAACTGCAGGCAATACCGCAATATAGACGTAAATAAAAGAGTAGGAAGAATAGTTGAATATTTTGGCCCGGGGCCAGAAACGAAATTTATTATTATTGGCCGCTATGCAGACAGGAATGAAGTGACGGATGGATATATTAAAACTTTGGAGATTTATGCAGGCCGTTTTAACCAGTCTGTACACGTACCTGTACGAATACATTGGTACGAATGGGACAGTGCAAGAGGGCTGCCGGGCAATGAGCTTACCACGGGCAACATAATTGTTTACCCTTACCGCAAAGGGTGGAACAAATTTTCTTTACCCTACAACAGTATTTATTTTGACCACAGTATTGTACTGGGTATTGAGTTTATATACCCGGTAGAATACATGAACCAATATAATGCTTTACCCTCTGTTGATGATAAGGCCCAATGGCTGATGGACATGAGCAACCGCTGGAGCCTTGGCATACAAACCACTAAATACGAAGATGAGGGCGGCTTTTACCTGATAAATAACCTGCCCATACAAAAATATAACAGCCGCGGCCGCAATCTTTACATTAAGCCCGCTGTGCGTTTTACAGTGGAGCAATGCGTGGAGTAGAAAGCAATTTCATTAAAGAATCTTTTTTATACTGTATGCAATTTTACTTATTGCAGCATCCCTAACACAGACTAATAAATGTGTTTATGAGAAAGATTCTCCTTCCGCTTCTTTCGGCTATACCTATGTTCATGAGCGCCCAGGTAAACCTTAAGACCCTTAAAAAAGAAAGCCATAAAGCATTGGTTTACCCAGTAACAACTGCTATTGCAGAAAAATATATAAATACCGATAGTATTAATGTGGACGCCTTTCTTTCCGCCACACCTTTTGCAATTTTTCCTAAGGACAGTATAGACGAAGCGATGCTGCCAACGGGCCACTACGTTATAATAACGGCAGAGGATAATATGGTTAAGGCTAACGTTACAGGCGTATCAAACCTGTTGGTGTATGCTGTAAATAACCAGCACAGCCCGCAGTTACTTGTTAGAAACAAAACAGGCAGTTTTATAAATAATGCAAAGGTTTGGGTGAATAATAAAACCGCACCATTTGACAGTACCTACCAGGCTTACATGGTAAAACAAAAATACCCTGATGAGGCAGAAGTTAAAATATATACGCCGGGCGACACGGTTTTTGTGTCATTATTTTCTGATGAAGACGAGTATAAATCTATACTGCAGCAACGATGGATAAATTTTAAAAAAACATGCTTTGGCAGAATTATTACATGGTTACCCAACAACGTTAGTTACATTTTTAAATGGCGGCGGTATTACCGTTACCATTACAGGGGCAGGATTGGTAGCGGCACAATGCTGTTTAACCAGCCAAAATATAAGCTAACTGATACTGTTAAGTTCAAGGCCTATATCTACAAAAAAATGAGAAGATACAATAAACAGTTATATACTTACCTGCAGTATTATAAAAATGGTGCTTTGCAGAAACAGTTGCTAACGGTATTAAAACCTTCCTCGCCGGGATCCTATATATACCAGTTCCCGCTCAGCGATACACTCGCAAATAATAACAACTACACTATCTTATTGCAAACAAAAAAAAGGAAGACGGTATTTTATCAAAACTTTAAAGCGGAGGACTACCTGCTTAACGAGGTAGCAACTTACAAACTCCGTACGTCAAAAGATTTTTACTATTCTGGCGATACGATACATGTTTATGCTTCAGCTAACGATGCCAATGGCCTCTCA
>DASZUX010000676.1:0-7014 GCA_035547455.1 Chitinophagaceae bacterium | reverse complement strand
TATTCATTATTAATATCTATGTGTGAAGGTATAACCGGGCGTATCAGCCCTTGCCACTCACTTAACCAAGCGCTATTTCTTTTATTTTCTACCATATCAAACTTCAGTATATCTGCAAAGCAATACAACAGTTGCGAATAGTTTTTTACAACCATTAGTTCTACTGAATACGTACCTGTGTTAAACAGATTTTGAGGCATATCAAATTCACCGGTTATAACACCACTTTTTATTGTAACTCCAGTAGTAAAAGTATTTAATAACAATAGGCCGTCGCTGTTAAATATGTTAAGACTAAAGTTTATAATACTAAGCTTATCATCTCTTAACCATACTTCAAATCTTAGACTAAATGCTTCGGTAATGGCTAGCTCAATATTATTAGTTGTGCGACTAAATATTTCCGCGATTTTTATTCTTGTTATCCTATTACCCGGCGCTTCTTCAAAGCTGTCCCACTTAACCATATATTGCCTTTTATCATCGTTAAGGTATTTGTTTATTACTTTGTGAGGATTGCCGTCATCTGCAAAAAGACCATTTTTTAAGGCGACCGTCCTATCACAAAGCGTTTTAACGGCCGCCATATTATGGCTTACAAACAAAACCGTCCTTCCGTCGTTAACGCTCACATCTTTCATTTTGCCCAGGCACTTTTTTTGAAATTCTGCGTCACCCACGGCCAATACTTCATCTACAATTAGTATTTCTGGTTCAAGGTGGGCAGCTACTGCAAAAGCCAGCCGCACATACATGCCGCTGCTGTAACGCTTTACGGGCGTGTCAATGTATCTTTCAACACCCGCAAAATCAACAATCTCATCAAATTTTGATGTAATTTCTTTTTTTGTCATGCCCAATATGGCACCGTTTAAAAATATATTGTCACGACCGGAAAGTTCAGGGTGAAAGCCGGTGCCCACTTCGAGCAGGGATGCAATTCTGCCTTTAACTTTTATAGAACCTTTTGTAGGGGCTGTAACTTTTGACAGTATTTTTAGAAGCGTTGATTTGCCGGCGCCGTTGCGGCCTATTATGCCTAATACCTCGCCCTGTTTTACATCAAAATTTATATCCTGCAACGCCCATACATATTCACTTGTTCCTTTTTTGGAACGGTCGTTTTCCTGGCCGATTTTTAAATAGGGATCCTCTTTACCACGTACCATGTGCCACCACCTGTTAAAATCCTGGCTAAGGCTTTTGCGGCCTATTTGGCCAAGCCGGTACTGCTTTGATACACCTTCAACTTTTATTACAGTGTCACCCATGGTATTTATTAAACGGTATCCATAAAAGTGCGTTCAACTTTACTAAAAATAATAATTCCTATGGCAAGCGTTATAAGCATGAACGCGAAGCTATATAAAAACCAGCCAGTTTGAAACATCCCCTCACCCAGTACTGCATACCGGAACCCTTCCATAAGAGATGAAAGGGGGTTACACATTATTAAATTTTTGTAATGGGGATGTTTTGTAGCAACAAAAGTTAATGAATATGCCACGGGAGTTACATACATCATTAGCTGCATACCAAAAGTTATAAGTACTGTAAAGTCTCTGTATTTAGTAGTAAGTGACGATACTATTATGCCTCCGCCAAGACCGAGGCCAGCCATTACCAGCACAATTAGGGGCAGCAATAAAAGGTTAGCACCAATGTTATAATGGTATCCCTTAAAAATTACCCAGAATAGTATTGTAACAGCCAGCAGGCCAAGCTGTATGCCGAACTTTATTATGTTTGATATAACTACTGATAAAGGCATTACAAGCCGGGGAAAATAAACTTTACCAAATATGCCGGCATTAGCTATAAAAATGGAAGAAGTAGCCGTAAAACAGGTTGAAAAATAGTTCCATATAGAAATACCACACATATAAAATATAGGTGCCGGTACGGGATCTGTTGCTATGCCTGCCACCCTGTTAAACAAAAAGAAAAATACAATTGTGGTAAATATAGGCTGGATAACAAACCATACAGGGCCTAATATAGTTTGCTTGTATTGGGATGCCATGTCGCGTTTTACAAATAGTAATACAAGATCCCTGTATCGCCACACTTCCCGTAGCCTTATATCAAATAATTTTTTTCGGGGTGTTATTACCTCAGTCCATGCAGTTTTTTCTATAGTACTTACGGGCATTTTTCAGTTTATAAAATATCGGAAAATAGCTTTTGCTTGCCAGTTTGCCAAAAGCGGTCAGTGCACAAAATTTCTGCAAATAATACATCGCTGTTGCCTGTGCCGAATAGCTGCCTGGGCTGCACTTTTTTAGCAAGGGCAGTTTGTATGGCTGAAAGGATATCAGGTTTGCTATAGGATGTATGAATGATATCGGGATTATTGCTTCTTTTATATTGTCTAGTGCCCACGTTTACAGTAGATACACCATAATAGGGTGCTTCTCTTATACCAGCACTTGAGTTGCCTATTATAAACTGCGAATTTTTTATAAGTGTAAGAAAAGCTTCAAACCGTATAGAAGGATATACTTTAAACTGGTTATTGTACCTGCATTCCCTAATGTGTTGCATAATAAACTGGGAACCATTGTCGTTGTTGGGATATATTATAATATAATTAAGACCGGATTCCTGCAACGCATCAAAATAATTTTTTGCATAATGGCCAAGCAGGTCAACTTCTGTAGTTACCGGGTGAAAAAGCGATAAAGCAAATTTTTTGAAAGGAATGTCATAATGTTCGGCTACAGCCTTAAAACCAGGCAGTTTTTTTGAAAGCATCACATCCATATCAGGCGACCCGATAACATATACATTTGACTCAATTTCACCCATCTGCACAAGCCTCTTTTTAGCATCGTCGTTAGCTACAAAATGCAGGTGACTGAGTTTTGATACAGCATGACGCAAAAGCTCGTCCACTGTGCCAGAAACCTCACCGCCCTCAACATGCGCCACCAAAATATTGTTAAGCGAACCAACTGACGCACCGGCCAATGCTTCAATGCGGTCTCCATGAACTACAATAAGATCTGGTTTTATTAAATGCACGTAGCTGGCGAAGCCATGTATGGTGCGGCCGAGAGTCATATCCATAACAGAATCACTGTCGTGATTAATATACTTAAATATATTAGGATACCCATGCGCTTCAATTTCCTTAACCGTAAAGCCATACTTTTCATCCATGTGCATACCAGTGGCAAAAATATGTACCTCAAACAACTCATTCCTGTGCAGTATTTCAATCAGTGATTTTAGTTTACCAAAATCTGCACGCGTTCCTGTAAGGAATATTATTTTCTTTTTCAACCTTCAATATCCTCCCATTGCACTTGCACATTGCCCGGTATATTTTTAAAAGCCGTCCTGCCCAGGACATCGCCGTAACGTTCCGCTGGTACACCGCCTTTGCCAGGACGTTTTACCCAAATATTTTCTTTTGTAAAAATCTCTCCTGCTTTAACCGGTTGAGTTGTACAGATAGAGGCAAAAGCAAAATCAATAGTTACCTGCTCTTCGGGCACCGGGCCTTTGCAGCCTCCCCGTTGTTGCGCTATTATTCTGCTGCCTTCAATTAACTCTTTGCACGCTGTTACATCCATTGAGCAAACTATGTCCGGTCCGGGCCGGTTCATATTGTCTGTGAAATGTCTTTCCAGTATGGACGCCCCCAATGCCACGGCGCCAAAACACGCATGATTTGTTAATGTATGGTCAGAAAGGCCTGTTACGACGCCAGGAAAGTTTTGTTGTAACTCAACCATCGCGCCAAGTCTAACCAAATGGTTAGGTGTTGGGTAGAGATTTGTTGTATGCAGCAAGGCAAATGGTATTTCATGCCTTTCAAATATTGCTACAGCTTTAGCAACGCTTTCAATAGTGTTCATGCCGGTGCTTAGTATAACAGGCTTGCCAAATGATGATATATGTTCAAGCAGCGGATAATTGTTACATTCGCCGCTGCCTATTTTATAAGCAGGCACATTCCATTTATGCAGCCGGTTGGCAGCAGCACGGCTAAATGGAGTGCTAATAAATATCATTCCCTGTTCTTCTACATACAGCTTTAACGCCAATTCTTCCTCTTCATCAAGTGCGCAGCGTTGCATTATATCATAAATGCTTATGTCAGCGTTTCCGGGTATCACTTTTTTAGCTGCGCTGCTCATTTCATCATCCGCAATGTGGGTTTGGTGCTTTATTAATTCCACCCCTGCAATTTTGGCTGCATCTACCATTTGTTTTGCTACTGCAAGGCTGCCTTCATGGTTTATACCAATTTCGGCAATAATAAGCGGAGGGTAATCGTAGCCGATTTTTCTTCCTGCTATTTCAAAAAATGGATGATGCATAGGGTGCAGAATAGTATTTTGTATTTAACGGAGTATTTGTGGGTAATATTTATAATTCATTTTTTAGCCAGGATGGTACATCAACGGTCACCTGCACAGCCTGTTTAGTTGTATGCCAAACTGGTTGCCCGTCTATGTGCAACAGCATATCTTTTTTTGACACATTTTCAACTATGCCGAGCATCCATGGCCTTAAAAACTTTACCTTTTCTTTGCCAAATGTCATACCATAGGCCAGGCAACTGCGCAACCTTGTATCAACAATGGCTGTAACCGGTTTTTCAGTCGTTAACACGTAGCGTATAAAATCCATGTTAGCGGTTTCATAACTATATTCGTCTTGCTTTATAGTTAATTCCGGCCCATCAACAAAAATAAGATCGTAAGGGTATGCCGGCACGCTGCTATAGGCTGTGCCCCTTATAATTGAATATTGATATGGAATAGCCGGGGAATAATGCACTTCAGCATACTGTTTTAAATCTTCCGGAAAAATGCGCGAAGCCTCTTCATACCATTGCGAAACACTCTCCATTGAAATTATTTTGCCCTCAATACCAAACTGCTTATGGTTTTGCTGTAAAGCATGCGCCAGCACCCAGGTTGACCTGCCGGTACCACACTCAAGAATATATTTTACTTTATAATGCCTTACATAACTATGCAGGGCAACATAGTCGCTGTCGTTTGTACCAGTGGATGCAGATTTTTTATTGGCATCATCAAGTAACGCAGCAAGACCATTTTGCTGAATATAATTTGCTGTAAAGCTTTTTATTTTTTTAGCCAGGGCATTGCGCTTTTTTACTTCAAACTTGTGTGTTACCCTGTTAACGAGATTTGACATAGCGGTGCGTTTGGAGCAATTTAATTGAGTTACCAGGCTGTCCAGCCTCCATCAACAACCAGGTTGTGGCCTACCACATGGCTTGCCGCATCGCTGGCAAGGTACACAACAGCCCCCTGCAGTTCAGTTTTATCACTCATGCGCCCTATGGGATTGAGTTGCTGAAATCTTTCCAGGAATAGCCCCTTGTGATTATTAAAAATACCACCCGGTGTTATGGCATTTACACGTACACCTTTTGAAGCCCACAATGTTGCAATATATTTAGTGAGACCAATAACCCCGTGTTTACTTACCGAATAAGCTACAGGCTGTGAGATACCTGTGCCGGGATAAATATTATGATTAGGGCTTACAACACCATATAACGATGCCATGTTAATGATAGACCCTTTGCCCTGGTTTAGCATTTGTTTGCCCACAACCTGGCACCCAAGAAAAGTGCCTGTAAGATTTACATTCATAATTGCATTCCAGTCTTCTACAGGAAATTCTTCAAAAGAGGTATCAAAATTTGCGCTTTTGCTCTGGTTGGTAAAGCCTGCATTGTTTATTAAAATATCAATACGGTCATTTTCGCGAACAATATCATTAACTAAGTGGTACCAGCTATTTTTAGAAGTTACATCGCAATATTTTGCAACGGCGTTTACGCCTTGCTGTTGCAGTGCTAATACAGAGTGGCTGCATTGCTCTTCATTTATGTCAGCAAGGATAACTTTTGCTCCATAATTGCTTAATGCGATAGCATGTTGTTGTGCCAGCAGGCCAGCCCCGCCGGTAACTATGGCTACCCTGCCAGATAGATTAAATATGTCCGATGTTATCATTGCCGTTATTCAGAAAAAATTCAACAAGTTTAAAATCTGTTTCGGTATCAATGTCTATTGCCCGTTTACGGGGTATAGGATGTATTTTACATTTGGCTTCACTCCAGTGTTCAACAGAATATAACGCGTCTTTTTTTATAACATAAGCGGCTGGGGTAAGACTGAACACAAGTGGCGCATCCTGCCTGCGCACAATTGGTGTTGGTGATTGTTTTACCATGCGGGCAAATCCGCCAGGCCCTAATTCCATCATGTTAAAATATGGATTTCGTTCCGGCTCATATCCTGTAATTATTACTTCGGCTTCTGTGTCTTCCAGTGCTTTTGCAATGGCTTCGTCAATATCCAATGTTTTTTTTAGCGGTACTGTTACATCCATATCAACAAGATAGTCCACCGTTATGCCTGTCATGCGTTCGTAACTTTCAAGTGCATGAATAAAAACAGGCCATTTTGATGCAGCATCTGTAGCAAGTTCTGCAGGACGGTTAATAATAGTTTTAATACCTGCGAGTTTTGCTGTTGCAGCTATATCATCACTGTCTGTTGACACTATTACGTCATTTAAAAAGTTGCTTGCTGTTGCAGCTTCAATGGTGTAATTTATAAGCGGTTTACCATTTAGCAACCTTGTATTTTTATTCTTTACTCCTTTTGAGCCGCCTCTGCAGCAAATGGTTCCTAAAATAAACAAGTGTTAATTTTTTAGTGAGTCCAGGGGTATAAATCGCCCGTTAATTTTAGATTGTTTTGCTGCTTCTACAATATACAGGCTTTGCATAGCGTCATCCAGGTTGGTAAGCCGGTAATCAGCCTTATTTTCCATAAAAGCGAGCAAAATATTTTTAAACCGGTCATTCCTTTCAAAGCTCTTGTATTCATATTCACAGGGCGTGCCATTAGTGGTTACCCACTGAACTTTTTTGTTTGACAGGTTGCAGTTTATGGTACCATGGGTGCCTGTAATAATGAGGAACCTGTTTAAAGAAGGTTGAAAGTAATCAAGATG
>DASZUX010000675.1:0-5833 GCA_035547455.1 Chitinophagaceae bacterium | reverse complement strand
ATAAATGCGGGTGTTGTTATGGAAGATGAACCATTTGTGGTTGATGCCGCTAATAGTATTGACGATTTAAGGTCGTGGATGGCGGCAAACAGCGGTAAATGCAACAGCCGCTTTTTAGTGGTGGCGGATAGAGACGAAAATTTTGCCGGCTACCTGCCTGTAGAAACACTGTACTCCGGAAGCGAAAAGGCTGATAGCCCCGTGGGCGTAGCGCTTTATGACAAAGCACCTTTTGTAACGGAAGATGTGCCTGTTAACCGTGTGTGTGAAATAATGGGTGATGCCGGGTTGGATTGCATTGCAGTAGTATCAAAACCCGGAAACAAAGTTACAGGCATTATAAATGCCGCAGATATTATTAAAACCTACAGCCATTTGCATTTACAGGATAATGCCTATCAAACTTCTATATCAATACCACGCCGTACGCTTAAGTTGATAGTACGGGGCAGAACGCTTGTACAGTTTATAAGGGACAAGACAGAAAACAACTGATGGGAAAGGATTGTAAGCATCTTTACAAAATGCATTGGCAAACTTTCCAAATACAGTGCAACTAATACCCCTTTACATAATGACAAAATTTATTGTATTCCTGGTAAACGTTTTTTTTATTTTGATACACTATTTGGTAGTGCAGGTATGGGCAGCACAAAATATTACTGAAGATACGCGTGTATAAAAGCATACCAGCTAAACAAGGTATGTGGCAGCACATACGGCAATAATATATGTGCTGCCAACTTTATACTGCTGGGCTATTTAATATCTGCCGGGTTTATGGCAGCAGGTATAATTTGTTTGGGTTCAAATTCCCTGTCAATAAGTTCACTCATCGGCGTATGTTTTTTCAGGTAGCCCATTTGTATGCCTACATCCTCAATTTGCTGCAGGTCGGCATCAGCGGGATCAAGGTCAACATATTTTACCCTTTCCGGGCTTGAAGTAAGTACATAATTAAGAACTTTCTCATTTTGCCTGAAATACGGTGCTACCAGTTTTGCTGCCTCTGCCCTATGTGTTTCAGCCCATTTACCCGATTGTGCAATACCCCGTACAAGATCTCTTACTACGTCAGGGTTGTTTTTTATCAGGTCCTCGTGTACTACCAGCGCACAGGAAATAAAGTTGGGCCAAATATCCCTTGCGTAATACAATATACGCCCGGTACCGTCCATCTCTGCTTTTGCGCAAAATGGTTCACCCACAAAATAACCGTCTATTGCGCCCGCTGCTAAAGAGGTAGGCATATCCGGCGGCGGCAGTATTACAAATTTTATATCGCCTGGCTTCATCCCAAAGTTTTGCATCAACTTGTGAATTACGAAATTCTGGTTGCTGAAAAAACTGGGTAAGGCAACGGTCTTTCCCTTTAAATCTACCAGGCTTCTTATGCTGCTGTTTTTACCCACAACAATTTCTGAACCGTCGCGATGCCCGAGGTAGCAAATTTTTACAGGCACACCCTGCTCACGCAGTTTCATAGCCAACGGCACAATCATAAAAGTAGCCTGTACCTGTTTGGCTTCAAGGGCGCTTACCACGGTAGGAAAATCAGTAAATAATCTTGAATTGAAATTGGTATTTGTTTGGGTAGTTTTAGATGCAAAATCAGTAACCGGACAGGTAAGATGACAGGTTACCGGCAAAAAACCAACAGTCAATTCCCGCGTTGCTTTTTTATTACCGCCCTCGTGTATCATATCCGCAGGGGCCGTGGTAAGGCTGTTTTCAGTATGCTGCCAGGGATGGTACCTCAGTACGCCCAGGACTGTAATTATCAGAGCGACTATAATAGCAAGCCGCAAACCTGTTAGTTTCATAATCAATTATTTAAAAACTATGACTAAATTTTTATTATAGTAACTATGTCAGAACATCACTTCTGCGTTAGCCCGCAACCCCAGTTCTTCCAGTATTTCGCCCATGGCATTTATTACTCCCGGGCTGGTGAGTTCCCTTGGCCGCGGTTCCGTAATATATAATGTTTTGCGTATGGTTGCCGGCCTGTTTGACAACACCAATACCCTGTCTGCCAGTTGGGCAGCTTCTTCAATATCATGGGTAACAAACACTACCGTACGTGGCCTTTGTTCCAGCAGCCGCACCAGTTCCCTGCGCATGCGCAACCTTGTCTGGTAATCCAAAGCAGAAAAAGGTTCATCCATCAGCAATATATCCGAATCTCCTGCCAGGGCTCTTGCTAATTCAGCCCGTTGCCGCATACCGCCGGAGAGTTCATGGGGGTAATGATTTCTGAAATCCTGGAGGTGAATCAGTTCAAGCAGTGCAAGTAATTCATTTTCTTTTTTGGCGTTATCTTTTATATCGCGCAACCCCATATCTATATTTTCCGCCACCGTAAGCCATGGAAAAAGCCCGCCTTGCTGGTACACCGTTCTTGTAACACCAGCCTTATGTACGGTACCCCCTGCGGGCTGTATGTGCCCTGACAGAAGGTTGAGTATGGTTGTTTTGCCGCAGCCTGAAGGCCCTACAATTACTACAATTTCATGCGTATCAACATCAAGGCTCAAATTACCCAATACTTCTACCATGCCATACCGGTGCGAAACATTGTGAAGCGAAAGCGGTTTATTTTTATTATCGTTCATATCCCCATCTTACATTTGGAAGTTTTGAAAATTGCGCCAGCAAACGGTCCATGCCCATTCCCAGCAAACCAATAATAATCATATAACATACTGCCGAATCAAGGCGGAGGCCGTTTCTTGCTTCCCATATACCATAACCAAGCCCATCCTGGCAGCCCACCATTTCAGCCGCTACAATTACTACCCAGGAAATACCATAGCTTACACGCAAAGCAGTTATAACCTGGGGCAATACAGCAGGGAAGGTAACTTTTGTAAGCAATTCTGATCCTTTAAATCCATAATCCCTTGCCACCTTAAAATAAATGACCGGTATAGTAGCTACTGCTGACATAGTTGCCAACGCAACCGGGAAAAATGTAGCCATGAATATAAGGAAGATGGCCGGTTTGTCGCCGATATGAAACCAAAGGATGGCAAAAGGAATCCAGGCCAGCGGTGAAAGGAAACGGAAAAAATTGAGCAGGGGCAAAAAAGCTTTACGGGCATACAGATGCTGCCCCAGCCAAAGGCCTGCGGGAATGCCAGAAACAGCGGATATTACAAAGCCGACTACCACCCGCCACAAAGAAGCTACAACATCATTAAGCAGTCTTCCTGCTGAAAGTTCCTCTTTAAAGCTTTTAACTACAGAAGCTGGCGCAGGCAGCGCGTAGGCAGGAAACAAGTTTAAAGCGGAAATAATGTACCAAAACAATAAAAAACCTGCAAGTACTGCTACTGGCAGCAGCCAACTGAACCGGCCGAGAGAATTACGCATTTTTGTGAAAGGTTTATACCTGCCAACCTTACCGGTAAAAGCAGGTGGTATTAATTTAATCAGGCAATTATGCTAAGTTTCATTGGTGTGTAATAACAAACCGGCTAACTAAAAGCTAGCCAACAACTACGGTGAATGAAGCAGTATTAAACGAATAAATTATCAGATGATTTCATCAGGCGGTTGCCAGGGGCATGCCTGTGCCCGCTGCAATATACAGGGGGCATTTACTATTGGGTGACGCAGTGGTTCAAATAGTGGCGATGAGAAATAGAAGTGATGTTCATTAAAACAATCGGCAGTAAGCAATTTTAATAAAACTCCTGAATTGTTTTGCTTGTTTGTTCCCGGCTCATTCCCGGCAGCTACAAGTTTTTCAAACATATCCCTTGCTGCAGCAAGCCTGTTTTTTTCAGTGTTGGCTACACACAACAGCACCAGCGTATCGTTTTCAATCTTACGCATTACATAGTTGTAATTATGGCCGTCTACCTGGATAGAGCCATCATACCGCTCAAACTCTGACCAGTTGGTGGAATATGGTAATGAGAGAGGTACTTTTATAGTAAAAAGGTCGTTGTTATTATAACTGCCATCATTAAGCCTTGCTTCTATACTGCGCGATGAACTGACCTCCTGCAGGGAGAACCAGCACCTGTAGCCCGCAAGGTTAAACAGCAGCACGGCAAGCAATAATATGGTAATACATTTTTTCAAAAGCAGCTATCAGCAGTATATTATCAAAGATAATACAAAATATTTAAAACTCCGGGTGCTATGCAGCCGCAGCTCCACATTGTATGTAACCATGCAAGTTTAACATTAACCAGGCCGGCATAGCCGGGCATTTACCGCTGTTACAATAATTTTGCGCTCTTGTCACCCACTAAATTTTATTACAACGCCAGGTATTCATCACGCACTGCTGATAGGCGTGCCGGTTGAAAGTGTATAATGTTATTACCCGTTAGGATAGGTTGTCAGCCCTGTGGACGCCCGGCACAATGGCAATGGCAATAACAGGCAGCGAGACCCGCTTTACTTTTGGACCGGCTTACTGCAAAGAAATGTAAATATCAGCGCTAAAACTGTATGAGTTAGTTGATTGGCATTGCATTGCCGGTGCAGACGAATGGTTAGGAACTACCACCTACTTCAGGGTTATGCGGTGGAATAAAGAAGCCTTGCCAAACGAATACCCTGCCATATAACTTTTATTAATATTCAAATTTACGCCGCAAGTTTTTCAGCCTGTGCAACAAACTGCACATTGGCAATAATGCTAACCTCGTACCCCAGTAATACAGCGCCTGTTTCAGAAGTTACGCCAAAACTTACGCCAAAATCAAGGCGGTTTATTTTGCCTGTAACTGCAAAGCCAGAACGCGTGTTGCCCCAAGGGTCAGTAATGGTGCCGCCAAATTCAACATCCAGTGTAACCTGCTTAGTAACTCCGCGCATCGTTAGCATGCCTGTTAGTTTATAATCATTCCCTGAGATATGCTGCAGGCTTTCACCTTCAAACAATAACTGCGGGTACACCTCTGCGTCAAAAAAATCACTGTTTTTAAGGTGTGCATCACGCTGGTCGTTATTGGTTGATATTGAACTTACGTCTGCTGTAAATCTTATTTTAGCTGAACTTATATCATCTTCTTCTGTTGTTATCCCGCCTGAAAAAGTTTTAAAAGTACCTGTAACGGTAGTTATCATCAGGTGTTTTACTTTAAACTGTAAATCGGAATGCGATGCATCTAATATCCATTTTTTTGTTGCCATGACTTTATTTTTTTATTTATGATGCAAAACTATCTACCTTTACTAACAAAAGGTAACTGGTTACCATTAGGTTACCGGTTACCTGCAGGTAAGTAAAAAAAATGTTTTATGTTAAAGGCTGTAAAAGCAACCAAACCAAAGAACCATAAGGAGTGTATGGAAGCGCTTGTGCCCGTGCAGGATGCATTGTATGTATTAAACGGCAAATGGAAATTACCCGTTATTATTGCACTGCGTGAAGGAAACAAGCGTTTTACCGATATTCAGAAGCAGGTAAAAGGCATCGCGGCCAAAGTATTGTCGCATGAACTGAAGGAACTGGAACTTAATGGTTTTGTTGAGCGTGTTGTTTATGATACTACCCCTGTTACTGTTGAGTACCAGGTTACCCCATATACAGATACACTGGACGAAGTAATTACAGCATTACACAACTGGGGCCTGGCGCACCGCAATAAGATACGCGCCCAGATGCGTGAGAAAAAAGCTATATAGTTTTTAGGCGCTGTTTCCCGGTGCCCGTTACTTCATCATAAATTTTGTCGAAACGGGTGCCTTTGTGCTGTTGCAGCAGCGATGAAAACTTTTGCTCCACCCCTTTTAATAGCTTTATACAAAGCAACTGGTCATCCTCGGCCACGTCAAACATCATCATTGCAGCCACTTTTGATATTCTTTT
>DASZUX010000674.1:0-4682 GCA_035547455.1 Chitinophagaceae bacterium | reverse complement strand
TACATCGCGTTCATCGTCCGTGGTTGCGCCTGTAAAATTCTTGCCGGCCAGTAACTGTAGTTGCAAATTGGGCAAATAATTTTCATCAACATCAAAAAAGCCCATTTTAATGCCATCTGCAGCAGGCAATGGCTTCATCATTATAGTGCCGGAAGCAGACCACCCTGGGTAATCAGATAATCCTGCTACCCTTTGCACACCCCCCACTTTTGCTATTTCAGTTTTTAGCAGGCTATAATCAGCACCCTGTAATGGCACGCTTAATATATTATTCCTGTTAAAGCCATAATCTGCAGTTGCCATGTATTTAAACTGCCTTGAAGCGGTCATCATAAAAATGATAATTACCAGCGAAAGACTAAATTGTATAACTGTAAGCGCTTTTCTAAAACCGTTACGTCCAAACAGCTTTACGTTAGCAAGGTTTTTAAGCACCTGTACCGGGTTAAATGCAGACAATATAAGGGCCGGAATGGTACCTGCAACTGTGCCGGTACCCAGGCTAAACAATGCAAGCCATAGTATTAACTGTCCGTCCACTTTTATATTGGGGGGAATCATTTCCCTGCTAAAAGGAGCATATTCCTTTAAAAAGCTGAATATAATACCGGATAAGACCAGCGACAGCAGGCTGATGATTATAGACTCAACCAAAAACTGCAAAAAAATACTATGCCTTGAGGCGCCGTTGACTTTGCGTATGCCTACTTCTTTAGCACGTTTAAGTGCGCGCGCTATTGAAAGATTGGTGTAATTAAAGCACGCTGATAGTAATATAATAAGTGCTATCGCTATTTCTGCCGTCACTTTGCCGGTAGTAGCCACATTGCCAATACTAAACTGCAATTCCTCCCCGGGAGATATGGATAGTAATGACTGGGTATCAAACGACAGTGTACCAGCATCTGCTGCCTGCGACTTATTTATTGATGAGGCTATCCTGTCCAGCGCGGAGGCCAATTTTTTTTCTGATGTACCTTCACTCAGCAACACGTAAGTATATCCGTAAGTTGGGTTCCAGTCACCAGCCTGCCATGACAATATATTATTTTTTTGCAACAGGGTTATGCTGCTGAATGAAAGGTATGCATCATATTCAATATGCGACCTTCCGGGTGCAGGCTGCATAACATCCACTACCAGGAAAGTACCTAATTTGCCCATTTGAATAGTTTGGCCTACGGGGTTGGTACTGCCAAAAAAACGATTAGCCAAATCCTTTGTTATAACAGCAGTATTCGGCGCTTGCAGGTCATTATTTTTACCTGAAAGCGTTTTAAAGCCAAACACTTTAAAAAAGGATGGTTCAATAAAAACAGTGCTTACATTTATTTGTTTTTTATTGGCATCAGCCTTGCCGTTCCAGGCGGGATAAAGCGTTGTGGCAGCTTCTATAAAAGCATTGTTTTTTTGCAGCTCAGTTGCTACAGGTATCGGAGAACTTGCCAGCCTGAAGGTGTTATGCTGTTTGTTAGTTACCTGGGAGATTACGCGGTATATTCTGTTGCCGTTTGGATGAAACCTGTCTGTACCCAATTCGTCTTTTAGCCGCACAAGAACAATCAGCCCGATTGACATGCTTAAAGCAAGCCCGAATATGTTAATAAAAGAAAATAATTTTTGCCTGCTTATATTGCGCCATGCCACCCTGCAGTAATTAAAAAACATACATGTTGGTTTACCGGTTAAAACAATTGATGCACCTTAATGCCATATCAATGCCAATTCTAATGCTTACTGATTTTCATAAAGTTATAAAATTCTCCCGTTAAGTTGTGTGCGATAATGTTACAATAAGTGTGCGGTTACGGTCAGCGTTGTATTGTCCTCAAATAGCTATGCAGGTTTATAAACCCTGCTATTCCTATACAATGCCAGTTGAGGATTGGCCAGGTGTAAGGATATGTGCAAGATGAGTAATTTTTAATGATTTTCGAAGTTCGATGTTATTTACCGGGCCAGGGGGCTTGTTCTTAGTAGTAGCCGCCCCCCTGGTACTGGCGTCTCTGTTTCTTCGGGTATTGATTTTTGCCGGTTATATTTTTGCCATCTCTTGTTAAGTATTGCCTGTTGCTGGAGAGTTTGTGCAGCAGTAAGATAATCGTGTATGGTCCTGAAACAGTTATTTTGCAAAGAAAAATTATGCCTTATCACCAGTCATTACAAAAAGCCTGCGAAGCATTGCAGCAGGCAGCGCCGGCCAAATTTGTTACACTTATGCAGCATGGCACCATGAGCGTTGAATATTACTCCCCCGCCGAGGTTGATATGCAGGCACCTCATAAACAAGATGAACTGTATGTTATAGCAAAAGGCAGTGGTACATTTTTTCGTAATGGCGAAAGAGTATCGTTTGCTGCCGGGGATGTTCTTTTTGTACCTGCAGGTATGGAGCACAGGTTTGAAAATTTTACTGAAGGTTTTGCTACCTGGGTTATTTTTTATGGCCTGGATGGGGGTGAGCAGGAAAATAATAGGTAATAAATACCGTATAAAGGGTATTACTCCCGTTTTTATTGGCAGGTAGATTTGCGTAACAATCTGTCAATCATGAAAAAAACACTTGCTGCGGCTGTAACCGCTACCCTTTTTTACGTTACATGTCCTGCCCAGTTTGGCATTACGGGCGGCGTAAATTTTGCCAAATATGATTACGTATCTGACCGTAAACCATTAATATCCTGGAATGCTGGTTTAGTGTACAGAGCTGGCCATGAAAATAGTATGCTGGCTGTTCAAACACAGCTTACCTATACTGGTAAAGGCGCAATAAAATACCCGGATATTGATCCCAATAATGACATTCTTAAGTACACAAACCATATTAACTACGTTGAATTCAGCATGCCATTTCTTTTTACGCCAAAACTTGATGAAGATTTTATAAGGTTTGACCTGGGGGTGGGCCCTTACGCGGCAATGATAACAAAGGCAACCTCTACAGGAGAAACATACGAGGGAGATGCATCTACCTATGACTTTAAAATAGGCTCTTCTTCAAGCGATGATTTTAAGCCATTTGATGCCGGCCTTACATTTATAGCGGGCACACGCGTGGGGAAAATAAACTTCAATGTTCAGTACGACCTTGGTCTTGTGAATGTTAACCCGGTAACTTCAGCCCCACCCATTAAAATGAGGGCATTTATGTTTAACACTATTATATACTTCGGCAAATAGGTACAAAACAGCATTAAATAAAACAGGCCGCCCAAAATACCGGGCAGCCTGTTTTATTGTATAGCAAATATCATTATCGCCTATTAGGTGAAGGTTGTTGCTGTTGTTGGGGGGCATCTTTAACATTAGGAATTTGTATGTCAAATATCAATGTAGAACCACCGGGAATAGGGCCATTGGGCTGAGCGCCATACCCAAGAGCTGAAGGTACAATCACTGTTCCTTTACCACCTTTTGCAAAATAAGGTAAGGCCTCATCCCAGCCTTGTATAACTGCATGCGTTCCAACTACCACGGGGTAAGGCCTGCCTGCAGTTTTACCTGTAGTATCCATGTTTGTTTCAAATACTTCGCCAGTCAGGAAGTAGCCTTTATAAAGTACGTCAGCTACTTTACCGGAATCAGCCTTTGGCCCTTCGCCGGGCTGGTCAATTATAACATACGCACCGCTTTTTGTTTTCTGTGCGTTAAGGTGTTTCCTGGCTATATAATCCTCAATTGTTTTGGCTTCTTTTTGCTTCTGCTTATCCTGCTCTTTGGTTATGTCGGCCATAATTGCGTTCCGGTCGGCAAAGGCAGCAAGAATTTTCAGGCGTCCTTTAATAAAATCGCCTTTGGGAAAAATTTCAAGCGGCAGGTTAATACCCCGTTTTCTTAAGGTATCCGCGCTCATGGTAAATTCAACACTGTCGCCCACACTGCATTTTGGCAAAATTTCCATGTAACTGTATGCATACCTGGCCCCTGTATCAATAGGATTGTATTGAGGTGTTTTTCCAAATGTTGAACTGAGGACTGAGTCTTTTCCCCTATGTTTTACAGTATATTCTATATCCAGTTTAACAAATTTTGCAGTGGCCAGTTTTGCCCCACCTTTACCCGGGAAAATTTTATAGACAAGCCCCGATTTCGCCTTGTCAAAATTTGCGTGACAGGCGGCGAGTATAACTGTTGACGCAAGCGCGATGATTGCTTTTTTCATATTTGCTTATTGTAATTGATTTTCGTATTGCTCAAGCACTAATTTAAACTTTCTCACATTTTCTTCTATACCGTCGTTGCTTCTGCCACCGGCGGCGTTTTTATGCCCACCACCTTCAAAATGCAGGCGGGCAAATATATTAACATCAAAATCTCCTTTACTCCTGAAGCTCCATTTTCTTTCTTCATCACGGTCAATTAAAAGAGCTCCCAGTTTAATACCCTCAATTGAAAGCAGGTAATTCACCAATCCTTCCGTATCACCCGTCTTTATTTCATATTTAAGTAAATCCCGCTTGGAAATTACCATAAGGGCGGTGTTATATTCATACATTACATCCAGCCTGTTTAGTAATGCATTGCCAAGAAACCGCAGACGGTTTTCTGAGAAATTATCATAAATATTTTCATGAATAATGCTGTGGTTTAGCCCCATGTCTTTAAAGTGTGCCACAGCCCTGTGTACTGATGCAGAAGTGGATGAAAACCTGAACGAGCCTGTATCGGTCATTATACCCGTG
>DASZUX010000673.1:0-4245 GCA_035547455.1 Chitinophagaceae bacterium | reverse complement strand
ACGGCCCCTTGTATCTTTTACGTTGTGCCTGGTTACTGCTTTCCCAGGTGTCATTAAAAGATACAAGGGGCCGTAACCCGGACATACAGTCATATAACCCGGCAACAAAAAAATATAAACGTTACACCGACTGGCAGGGTAAAGATTTTGGCGCTACGCTCGACAAAAAAGGCAATATCTATTTTATTTCAGATGAAGCCAATGGCGAGTATAACCTTTACACCTTCACCAACAATGCCAAGGTTCAATTAACAAAATTTCAAACTTCTATAAAAAATCCAATTGTCAATGCCAATGGAGGCAAAGTAGTTTTTGAAAAAGACTACCAGCTATGGTTATATGATGTTACATCAAAAAATGCTGAAAAGCTGCATATATCCATTGTCCGCAATAACATTCTGCCAAAAGAAAAAGATTTTGATGTAAAGCAGAATATATCTGCTTTTGATGTTTCGCCCGACAATAAAAAACTTGCTTTTGTGTCACGCGGAGAATTGTTTGTAAGCGATATTGAGGGGAAATATGTTGAGCAAATACATCGTGGCTCTGCAGAAAGAGTGTCGGAAGTAAAATGGATGAGTGATAATAAAACGCTTTTGTTTAACCAAACCATTAACGGGTTTGAAAACCTTTATACGGTACCTGCCGACGGAAGCACGCCTGTAAAACAACTCACTTCTGATGCAGCAAATGACAGGGATGTTGTTTTGAACAAGAAAAAAACAATGGCCGTGTATTTAAGCGGCCGTAATGAAGTAAGGCTGCTTGACCTTAAAACGTGGCAAAGTAAAACGATTGTAAAAGACGAAATATGGGGCTTTGAAGGCAGCGGCCCGGGTTTTTCGCCAAACGATGAATATGTGCTGTTTACAGCATTCAGGAATTTTGAACAGGACTTGTTTATTCACAATATCAAGGAAAATAAAACCATTAATCTTACCAACACAGGCATTACAGAAACAAACCCGGTATGGTCTCCCGATGGCAAGTACATATACTTCATATCCTCCCGCCTGCAGGCCGCTTATCCAACAGGTTTACAGCAGCCACATATTTACCGGCTGCCACTGCAAAAAATTGATGCTCCTTACAGGACCGACAAGTTTGCCGAATTATTTAAAGAATCAAAGAAGGATACTTCAGCCAAAAAAGACTCTGCTATTGTACCCATAAAGATTGACCTGGACAGGATAATGGACAGAATGGAGCAGGTGGGGCCTTCGTTCGGTTCGCAATTCCTTGTTGATGTTTTACAGCGCGATACTAAAACCTACGTGTTATATGTAAGCGACAAAATAGATGGCGACCTTGCCATGTTTAAAACAACACTGGAACCTTTTGAAGCCCCTAAAACAGAAAAAATTAATGGCACTGACGGCGGAGGCAGCAGCATCATTAATTCGGGAAGCGGGTATTATACCATTGTGCATGGTAACATAGCCAAACTTAATATTGATGCCAATAAAGTTGACCCTATTAACATCAGCTATACTTTCCGCAGAAATTTGTCGGCCGAGTTTAAACAAGTATTCCAGGAAGCATGGGCACAACTGGATGAAAATTATTATGACGAAAAATTTCATGGTATTAACTGGCAAAAAACGGAAGATTATTACAGCCAGTTTTTGCCCTACCTTAATAACAGGAACGATTTGCGGGTGTTGCTGAATGATATGCTGGGTGAACTGAATTCCTCTCACCAGGGCTTTAGTTCTTTTGGGGCAGATGAAGTAATAAGCCTGCGCAACTCAACCATGCAAACAGGTATTGTATTCGATAACACAAGCCCGTATAAAGTAAATCACGTTATCCGCAACAGTGCAGCAGACAAAGATGATATTAATATTCTGCCCGGAGACATTCTATCCGAAGTAAATGGCGAAGCTGTTGATCCGTCGCAGGACCGGTATTACTATTTCACAAGGCCATCAATGGATAAAGAAATACGGCTAAGTTTTAAACGTGGCAAAGATACCATAAATGTAAAAATTCACCCGCAAGGCAGCATAGTAGATGACCTGTACGATGAATGGATTGATGATAACCAGAAACGGGTGGACGAACGTGGCAATATGCGCATAGCTTACTCCTGCATGAAAGATATGGGAGAGGGTCAATTAGAACATTTTATCGAGGATATGACAAAAGAACTTACCAACCGGGACGGGCTTATACTTGACCTGCGGTATAACACCGGTGGCAATGTACACGACAAGGTACTGCAGTTTTTATCACAACGTTCCTACCTGCAGTGGAAGTACAGGGAAGGGCAACTTACCAAACAGCCCAATTTTGCCCCAAGTGATAAACCCATCATACTGCTTACCAACGAACAGTCATTAAGTGACGCCGAAATGACAGCTACAGGCTTTAAAGCTTTAAAGCTGGGTAAAATTGTAGGTAACGAAACATACCACTGGATTATATTTACCAGCGGCGCAGGTCTTGTGGATGGCTCATTTGTCCGCCTGCCTTCGTGGGGATGCTATACACTTGATGGGAAGGATATTGAATTTAACGGCGTTCAACCCGATATAAAAGTAGTTAACACTTTTGAAGACAGGGTAAACAACCGCGATCCGCAACTTGACGCAGCAATTGATGAAATACTAAAAGAAATTGCCGCGCAAAAAAGCAAATAATTTTACTGAAGCCCCGCCTAAAGCGGGGTTTCTTTTTACAAAACTATCATTGCAGCATAACTTTACATAATGGTTCAAAGCAATAGCCTTGTAAACATTCTGCTTAAAAACAAGCCGCTTTTTAATAAGGTTGTGCCGTTTAATGCAGGTACTGACAGGTTATTGCTTATGGACTTTACCGGCAGCAACACCACACTTACGCCCGGAATAATTGACGATACAACAAAGTTTAGCAACTATGTTTCCAGGGTGCTGCAAACCAGTAATTGCAGGTATGGCATTGGTGGCTATAACGAACACAGAACCTTATATGCCCGCAGCGCTGTATTTGATGCTGACAAATATGCTTTGACGGCGGGCAAAGCTGCCGAACCGCGCAGGCTGCACCTGGGCATTGATATTTGGGGAGATGCCGGCACACCCGTATACGTACCTGTTGGCGGTGTTGTGCACAGCTTTGGCTTTAATAACAATTATGGCGACTATGGCGCCACTATAATACTGCAGCACCAGCTTGACGGCATCGTGTTTCACACCCTTTACGGGCACATGAGCCTGGCAGACCTGGCCCCACTAAAAGAAGGAAAGTTTGTAAGCCAGGGTGAGGTAATAGCACATTTCGGCCTGCCGCACGAAAATGGCAATTGGCCGCCACACCTTCATTTTCAGCTTATAAAGGATATGCGGGTAATGAAAGGCGATTATCCTGGCGTATGCACAATCTCTGAGCAGGGTTATTATTTAGAAAATTGCCCGGATCCTGATTTGATACTGCAGATGATGAGTTATGCCAAACCAACCATTTAATGTTGCCTGCAACAACTTGATTGGTTTTATAGTCGTTTTTGTATGAAATTATTTCTACTATTGCCGGCGTTACTTGCAACAATTAGCAGTCTTGCTCAAAAAAAAAGGAAAGTTTCTGCATACATTTCTTTTAATGTAAACGCCACGCAATATGACAGGACTATTACCAATAACGCAACGGGTTTTGGTGCAGGTCTGCAATTATATATAAGAACAAAAAGCCGCATACAACCGGTTGTTGACATTTCAGCGGATGTTTTTGGCGGTACAAAAGAATTATATCTTGATGAGCACAATAACCCCATCTATGCAAAAAATGCCGTAAGCACCGTATTTGCAGGGGCGGGCTATCAATCTTCAAGGCAGTGGTTTGCTACCCTTACTGCCGGGCCTGCTTTTTTTAACAGCCATACGTACGCCGGTATTAAACCTTTATTTGGGTATTATCTTCTTAAAGGCAGGCAGCTTGCGCTCAAGGCGGCTTTTACCAATATTTTTCAGCGGGATGCCACAAGCAACCAAAGTTTTGGTTACTGGAATTTTTATGTAGCTGTAAAATTATTCTAACAGGGAATTTGCAATAACATTTCATAATACAGGCAGCGTACCGGTAACAGTTAATAGTGTTATATCCACAACAGTTTTTTTCCTTATCTTTAAAGCCCCTATCATATAAAAAAACAACCAATATATGAAACGACTGCTTTCCATGTTTATCCTGGCATATCTATTTATGCCTTCCGCATACAGCCAGCAAAAATTTAACGGCGCTAATGTTGGCCTAAGCAACATTTAC
>DASZUX010000672.1:0-11193 GCA_035547455.1 Chitinophagaceae bacterium | reverse complement strand
CGGCAGCGGCAGTACAACCACGCAAAAAATATTTGTTGAGTAATAAATAAACGGTATTAATTTATTACAGCAGCACATAAGCCGGGTAACCGCTTTAATTATGCTGCTGTAATGTTTTACCGCTTATAGCAACTTTGCCTTTTACTGGTATGATGGTTAGTACAATATTGCTGTTGGCGGTGCCGGCTTTAAAACGGCCCTGCAGGCAGGTAATATGGTAATCAAAACCCCTGAACCTGGCTTTGGCCACAGTTTGCTGAATGACTGTAAAAGGAAGTTGCCTGCCCGGCGCAGCAGTAAGCGCAAGCGCCCATTGATTGCCGCTTGTTGTATTGGGACCACTTACTTCAATGCGGTCTTCGTAAAAATGTATTGTAAAGCTTTCTCCTGCTAATGAGCGCCATGCAGCAAGTAACTGGTTTGATTTTTCTTCTTTCACTTCAAAATTGCCACCGGTAATTTCCTGCATTTTTCCGCCGGGTAACAACTGCACCAGCCGCAGGCCGGCTACCGTTGCTCCTTTACTCCATTGGTTGCCGTCAACAAAAGGCAAGGTTTCATAAATACATTGGGTTGACGTGCCGGGCGTATCAATGTAATCAGAACGCATGCGTTCGTCAAACAGGTGTATATCCCGTATATTCAATGAGTCGTGAGAACACATAATACTTGCCCTGTAAAACCGGCTGTTGTACCAAACAGCCTTGTGACCCATGTTAAGGTAGTCTTGTGTGGCCGTAACAGCAGTAGCTGGTGTTAACGGAAAATGCTGTTTAAACCACCGGCCGCTTTGCTGCATAGTTTCAACTGTAATTTTTCCTGCATTGCGTAACGAATCAAAGATGAACGCCTGCATCTCAAGCCCATGCTGCATACTCTTCCAGGTAAAAGAGTTTTCCTGGCCGGCCTGTGTGTAAGCAAATGCCAGGCAGGGCTCACCGGCAAAGCTTTTTAAAAACCAGTGCACCCATGGGCTACTGGCACCGGCGTGGCCATATACCGGCTCAAGCGTTATAACGCTTTGCCCGTTGCTGCCAAGCCCGCTTTCGTATTGATAAATGGGGTCGCTACCCAGCATACGGAAAACAGGTACGCCTATTTGCCCTTCCGCTGTTTGCGCAGGCATGTACCCATTGTACCGGCTTGGGTAATATGCCTGGTTCCAGTAACCGCCCCAAAGGGTGTAGCCGTCTGTTCCAATCTGGTCTTTACAGTTGGCCGAAGCTACAATATGGTACTTATTGTACATATACGCCAATGTATGTGCATCAATAAACCATGATGCTACGGTAGCAGGGTATTTACCAAAAATGCTTTTGAATTTTTTCATGTAAGTATCAACCAGCAATTCCCTTTCTTTGGGTGTGTAGCCTGTGGCAAAACCTACATTGGCATGCCAGTCCCACGGGTAACGCCCACGCCAGTGCATGCCTGCAGCTTGCACATGGGGTTGCGTAATCTCCCACCACGCCCCTACTTCGTCCCCCGCTGCCATCCGCGCTTTTAACAACTCCTGGTACTTAGGGTCAACAAGGGCATCATATTGCAGCAGGTAGGTAGCAGGTAATTTATACCTGGAGAACAGCTTTACCTGCTCTACCACTGTTTGGTACAATACTTCTTTGGTAATGGCCTCATCGCGCGGCTCCAGCTCGCGTATAAAGTTTACAATATTTACAATGCGTTTTTGAGACGGCTGTGCACAACATACTGCAGGAAGAATAACAAGTACACACGCAAAGGCAAGCAACTTTCTATATAGCATATACACCGTTTAAGAGGGCGGCAAAATAATAAACAACATTATGGCGTCCATCCTGCCCTGTAGGCGTTGTATGAATAATTTATACATTATTTACCTGTCACGGGGTCATAAGCATATACAATTTTGTAATGCTCATTTTTAAACTTAGGCGCGATGTAACCTATGGCTGCATCGTAAGCCTGCGCAGTAGGGTCGCAAATAGAATATAATATACCCTTGTACGCTACAGGGTCGCCAACCGGCGTATCAAACTTAACGGCAATAGTTACATGGGTGGGATACAACAGGGTTATCATAGGCAGGTTGTAAATTTCTTTTACAAGGTAAAAAAACAGCCCGGCCCTGTCATCGCAGTCACTGTGGTTATATATTAATGTTTCTTCCGGCGTAAGACATTTTTCCTTGCCAAAATTATCCTGGTCGTCTTCGTATAAAAAAGCATAACGCGTAAAGCGCATTAAAAAATCAATACCCTGCTGCTGGCTCATTTTATGCACCTGTTTTTTTAGCAGAGGTATAAGCGTTGCATAGGTCTCCCTGCTAAGGGGTACATTAAAGTACCATTTATAATCTACCGCGGGGTAATTGGCAAAAACGGTTTGTACCTGCGGGTTAACCATTACGTCAAAACGGTATATTTTTTTGCGGTAGTTAAATGCAAGTTGCTTTTGTATGTAGTTGTCCGGTTTAAAATCGGGCACGCGCTTTACTATATATGAAAAGTTGCTGTCGGCGCCGGGTACTATCATTTTTACAGCGTGCATGGTGTCAGAGGTAAAATCTATATAACCGTAATCGTGGTAGTTAAGGCACACAAACTGTTTATCGCCTTCCATAAACAGGGGCAGGTTGTAAACAGTGTCCCTGCTTTGTACATAAAACAGCAATTCACTGTTGCCGGTTGACAGCCTGGCATCGTAGCCGGAACTGCACAGGAAATACCATTTATACAACGTGTACCTGTAATAGTTGCTTGCCTTGGGGCTTATTTGTTCCGCTGTTTTGCGTATCAGTTGATAATAAAACCAGTCGTCAAGGTGGTACTTGCCTTTGTAATATACAAGTGTGTTTATAAGCGGCCCGTAACCGGCGGTGCTAACGCTGTTGTAAAACTGCCGGATGGCACTGGCAGACAGTGGCGCGGTAAAATCAATAAAACGCGCCTGGTTTAAAGGCAGGTTTATTGAATCTCCGTAAAAATCAAATTGTATGCTTTTGGGTACAAAAGGCTGGCTGCCTGTAATTGCCGGGGTAAACAAGTAACACACTAAAAAGGGCAATATGCGTAAAAACGTCTTTATTTCATACTGAATTTAATACTCAAAGTTAAAAACAGGTAACAATAAATTAATATGAAATATTTGGCGCTTTTAAATTTTAACCTGGTTTAAATCTTTTATCATATTACTTACCGGCACAGTATTTCATTACCGCCTCAAATATCTCCCGTCTTACGGGGCTTACATTGTAATACTCCCCGGCCGGCAGCAGCCCCATGTTTTGCCGGTTAATAAGCAATATGATTGACACATGGTACTGCGGCACTACCGCAATGCTTGTACCTGTAAAACCAGTATGCCCAAAACTGCCTGCCGGGCCATTTTTTATTACGGGGTTGGCAGGGTCCATCATCCAGCCCAGGCCATTTTCATATCCATCTTTTGTCAAAAACAAAGCCAGCGTCTTTTCGCTTATAAATTGCTTTGTACCTGCCCGGCCTTTATTCAGCAGCATATCCACCAGTTTTTGCAAATCGTCCACAGTTGAAAACAGGCCCGCCGCGCCGCTAACGCCACCATTGGCATACCATGCGTTGCCATCATTTACCTCACCCTTTAAAGTGTATTTGCGCCAGCCGTTCCAGCTACCCGGGTCAATTTCTTTAAACACAAAACCAAGAGAAGTGTCGTGCACCATTCTTGTTTCATAAGGGTTGCCATGAGATGTTGCAGCTATTTTGGTAAACCTGCCGGTTGCAAGCGGGTTATAGGTGGTATGTGTCATACCAAGCGGGATGAAAATATGTTGCTGCACGAAAGTATCAAGCGGTTGGCCTGACAACTTTTCTATAATTTCACCGAGGACGGTAAAGCCGAGGTCGCTGTAGTGCCGCCCCTGTCCTACCGGGTACTTCAGCGGCAGCTCGCCAATAAGCTTAAATGTTTCCTGTTTGTTGTGTGCCCGGTAAAACATAGGATACCACTCAACCAGGCCTGCCGTGTGTGTAAGCAGGTTACGTATGGTAATGGTTTTTTTATCGGCACTGTTAAATGCAGGTATATATTTACCCACATTGTCTTCCACGCTTAACTTGCCTGCATCGGCCAGCAGCATGATGGAGGTTGTTGTACCCACCACCTTTGTAAGCGATGCAAGGTCAAAAAGATGCCCGGCAGTCATCTTTTCAGGGTGAGCCATCAGTTTATTATAATATTCGTATTTCTGTGCAAAACCAACAGCCTTTTTATATATTATTTTCCCGTCCTTTTTAATCTCAATTACGGCGCCCGGTATAAGGTTGCAGTCCACCTGGCTTTGTAAAACACTGTCAGTAAATTTCTTCAGCCATGCTGTATTGTTATGCTGCTGTGCATAAGCGTGCAAACCGGCAAATACGCAAAAAATAAAAATGTATACACTGTATTTCTTCATAATCATTTAATTTTTACTTTTACTGTTTGTGCAGCGGCACATACCCTGCTACCGGGCCAACCGTTTTACGCAGCAGCAACTCGTTAAAACCGCCCTTAACAAAATTGGGCAGCAGCCCCACTAAGGTAAAGCCCTGCCGGGTGTATAATGTAAGGGCGGCCTTATTGAAAGTTGATACACAAATAAAAATATTAGGCGAAATAGCTAATATCCGTTCTTCGCTGAATTGCAGCAGCAACTTTCCAATACCCCTTCCCCTTAAACTTTCGTTTACACAAAGCGTTTGTATATAACCCTTAAAGCTTCCGCAGGTTTGCAATATTACAAAACCTGCCAGTGTGTTGCCCAGCATGGCAATATACACCTCTTTACAGGGCCCTTCAAATGCTTTAAGGCAATACGCATAATCTAATCCCATCGTCAGCCACGGGCTGGTGGCAGCCATCATCACCGCACATTCGATCCACGCTTCAATTTCATTGGTGGCCCGTATGGTTATACCAGGTGGTGCTGTCATACACTTTTTTCTTAATAGCGGTTAAAAAAATTATCGTCAATACTGCGTTCACCAGTATGTTCATAAAGCCCATATCAAAATTAAAGGCTGTTAAAAAATAGTCATTCAATACCCAGGTGGCAAGGGCGGCGGCAACGCATGCCGCAGGGGTCCACCTTTCTTTTACCTGCAAGCGTGTAAAAAGCCCTGTAAGATACAACCCCAAAATGGGTCCGTAGGTATAACCCGCTATTTTAAAAATAGTATTGATAATAGCGCCATGACTGTTCCAGAACAGCATTACTATTAAAAACATAACAGCATTTACACAAAGCAGGGTGTAGTTTTTTATTTTCTTCTTCAGGGCATGGGGCTGGTTTTCAAAGTTCATAAAGTCGTAGCTGAATGCCGTGGTAAGCGCCGTAATACAGGCATCAATGGTGGCGAATGTTGAGGCAACCACACCTATAAAAAAAGCTATGGCGCCTGCCTGCCCAAAATAATGCAGTGTCAGCAACGGGTAAACAGCATCCGTATCTGTAAACCTGCCGTTTTGATTGGGCAGCGCTATACTTTTTTGCGCAGTGTACAGGTACATTAAAACACCAAGACATAAAAACAGCGTTTGTGCAAAGGCAATAAAAAAGCTGAAAGTGAGCACATTTTTTCTTGCTCCGCGTATATTTTTTATGGTAAGCGTTTTCTGCATCATGCTTTGGTCTAACCCAACCAGTGCAATGGTGATAAGCATGCCCGAGATAAACTGTTTAAAAAAGTTTGCACCGGAACCCGCCTGCCAGTTAAACACTTTTGCATACTGGCTTTTGGCAACGGCATGCACCATTTGCCCAAAGGAAAGGCCAAGAGAATTTTTAAAAGTGATGATGGAAATAACAATTACAGTAATTAAAAACGAGGACTGCAGCGCATCCGTCCATACAATTGTTTTAATACCTGATTTGCTGCTGTAAAGCCATATAAGCACCAGCACTACAATAATGGTAATAAAATACGGTATATGCATACTGTTAAAAAAAGCGGTTTGCAATATTTTTACCGACAGCAGCAACCGCAGCGCCGCACCAAAAGATTGCGATACAAGAAAAAACAGCGAGCCTGTTTTATAAGTTGTATTTCCAAATCTTATGTTGAGGTAAGTGTAAATAGATACTACCTTAAGCCTGTAAAAGATGGGCAACAGCACAAGGGCTATAAAAATATAGCCTGCAAGCGTGCCGAGTATAAACTGGAAATAATACATGTTGTCATTACCCACATTGCCGGGTATTGATACGAGGGACACTGCCGAAATACCCGAGCCAACCATGCCAAACGCTACCAAAAACCAGGGAGACTCCCGGTTGCCGTCAAAAAAAGTATTGTCTTTTGTATGCCTTGAAGTAAGCCTTGAAATAAGCATTAACAGCGAAAAATAAGCCGCGATGATGGCAAGCATAAGCGTTGTGCTCATAATGCAAAATAACTGTTTGGTTGCAGCAGGTTAAAGATAAAGGTATTATTCACAATTGCAGGCAATTGCATGTTTCAATCCGTCTTTTTTATATTTTTATGATTATTCCGAGGAATACAAAACCGCGATTGCATGTTTAAAATAATAACCAAAACTGCTGCTTATGTGATGGCATATATGCTAATAAGCGGTTGCACCGTTAACAGTAATAATACATACCCTGTTTTAAACCATAACCGCCTGGCCGCAGCGTATTATGGAAACGATACTTCCTGGTATCTGGAGAACATCCCTTTTTTTGAATGTTCAGACAAGCAAATACAGGATGTTTATTATTACCGCTGGAAAATGTACAAGGCGCATGTGCGCAGTGTGGGCGATAATCAATTTGTGATTACAGAGTTTATTAATCATGTGCCGTGGGATCGCGAGCCTTACTGCACGATAGATGCCGCTACCATGCTGCATATACACGAAGGCCGATGGCTGAAAGACAGCCGTTTTATGGATGGCTACATTAACAACATGCTGCAATACGGGGGTGATAACCGCCATTACAGCGAAAGCATTGCAGATGCCGCATGGGCGCGTTACCTTGTAAGCCCGGACTCAGCCTTTATTGTAAGCCAGCTTGACAGCATGGTGCGTTTATATAACGACTGGAGCGACCATTACGATTCCGTAAAGCAACTGTATTATATACCGGCCATGCCGGATGCTACGGAATATACCATAGCCTCTGTAGATGCTTCTAATGGCAAGGGCGGGTTTGACAGCGGCGATGCCTACCGCCCTACTATAAACAGCTATATGTTTGCCAATGCCCGCGCTATAGCCCGCGTGGCAGCGCTAAAAGGTGATAAAACATTAAGCGATGAATACCTTGCAAAAGCTGAAGGCTTAAAAAACAGGATAGAAAGAGATTTATGGAATGAAAAGCTGCAGCATTTTACTGACAGGCTTAAGCAAAACAACCGGTACGTACACTACTGGGACTTTATACGCGGGCGGGAACTTGCCGGTATGGTGCCTTGGTATTTTGAGTTACCGGGTGACACACCAGCGTATAATGCCGCGTGGCGGCACGCTATTGACAGCAACCAGTTGCTGGGGCCGTATGGCTTTCGCACCAACGAGCCTTCTTACCAGTATTACCGGAAACAGATGGTGTACTCAGACGGGCACCGGGGCAGCCAGTGGAACGGACCAAGCTGGCCTTACCAAAACAGCCTGGTATTATCCGGCATGGCTAATTTTTTGAACGATTATAAGCAGGATGTTGTTACTGCTGCAAACTATGTGGATGTGCTGCGCCGCTATACCCGGCAACATTACCTGCCAGACGGCAAAATAAACCTGGTGGAAGATTATGACCCGGATAACGGCGGCCCTATAGTGTATTACTACTGGAGCAACCATTACAATCATTCCAGCTACAACGACCTTGTAATTACCGGCCTTTGCGGTATAAGACCCGCGGCTGGCGATACGCTGGTAATAAACCCGCTGGTGGACACCTCAATTCATTACCTGTGCCTTGACGATGTTTTATACCACGGCCACCGGCTGTCAGTAGTGTATGACCGTGACGGGAAAAGGTACCACCTGGGTAAGGGGCTTACCGTTTTTGTGGATGGCAAAAAGGCGGCTTTGCTTGATAAGGATGGCAAACATACCGTTTACATTGGCCCGGCAGTACTTGTTAAAACACCAAAACAACCTGTAAATTATGCGCTTAATATTATGCATAAGGGCTACCCCATGCCATCCGCTTCTGTCAACGCCATGCCAGATACATCGCTGTACCAGGCTATTGATGGGAGGATTTGGTATTTTACTGAAATTACCAACCGGTGGACCACCTTTAGCAGCCCCATAGATTCGATAGACTGGTATGCGGTAGATTTTGGCCGGGCGCATGATATTGACAGCGTGAAACTCTACCTTATGGGGGATGGTATTATATACGGTGCGCCCGATACTTACACGGTGGAATATTACAGCAACAACCAGTGGCTGCCGGTAAAACTAATGCAGCAAAAACCTGCAAAGCCGGTGGAGAATACGGTGAACACAGCCGTTTTTGACAAGGTGAATACCAGCCGCATACGGGTTAAGTTTACACATACCTCCCGGGCCACCGCCCTGTCGGAATTAGAGTGCTATTAAGCATAATAGTGCTACGGCTACAGTACACGCCGCCGCATTAACACTGTTGCAGCAATAGAAAACCTGCCAATTAAGTATGCGCCGCATTTGCCCCGCTATATGTCTTTTTCAACCCCCGCTAAGCCAGGTAATACCTGTTAGTTTTACAAAAAGAAGTTATGCGAAAAGTTATTGTAACAGAATTTATTACTCTTGACGGTGTTGTAGAGGCCCCCGGGGGCAATGAAACGCCCCACCCGAACGGTGGCTGGCAGACGCAATACCGCCACCCGGAAGCAGGTACATATAAGGTGGAAGAACTTGCGGCTGCAGATGCCCTGCTGTTAGGTAAAACAACATACGAAATGTTCGCTGCTTACTGGCCGTCCCAAAGCGATGCCGCGTTTGGTGCGCCTATTAACCGGTACCCGAAATATGTTGTGTCCCGCAGCCTGCAAAAAGCAGGGTGGAACAACAGCCACATACTCCGCGACGTGGAGAAAGATGTAGCCGCGCTTAAGAACAGCGCTGGTGGTGATATACTCGTTTATGGAAGCGCCACACTCGTTAAGTCCCTGCTTTATCATGACCTTGTTGATGAGCTGCGGCTGATGATGTACCCGGTTTCAATTGGCGGCGGCATAAAGCTGTTTGACGACAACCGGCAGATTAAGAAATTCAGTCTCAAACACGCACAGGTGATAGGCAACGGCGTGCTTATACTTGAATACCAGCCGGCAAGGTAAGCCTATATACCCGCGGTTTGGTAAACTAACATTGCTGAGAATTTACCGGCATTCAAAGTAAAACATCCGGGGTAATACAAGGTATTGCTAACTGCCCGATGCCGTATTTATATAATCACAAACAGATTGCAATTTATCTTTTGTGAAGCCATCCCGCGAGTCAATAGTATAACTATTTTCTACGTTGCTGGTTATTTTTAATGCCCAGTAACTACCTCCGCGCGTGTATCTTTTATATACAGAAGCTTTACTGCCCCTTAAAGGAAATGACCGGCGTTTTTGTTGAAAGAATATGAGTACTCAATCTCTATAAAGCTGCTATCAATGCTTATCCGGCTGGTAAATTTTTGAAGTACAGCAACAAAACTGCAAATAATCCAAACAAAAATACTGCCGACAATGCTATGCCCAAATATAGCTGTCGCAAAGGCCAAAAATAAAAAAAGCCCCGATGCCATAAGCAGGTGCCGGTAGTAAGTTTCTGAATTTGTAAGTTCCATATTTATCGTAAATAATAAGACCTGGCAAAAATTCTTCAAGCAAATGCCCTGGTGCCGGCGTTACAAAAATATATTGCTTTGGCCATATTGTGTTTCGTAATGGCCAGGTCAATTTGTACAGGGCTTATATTAATACCATGCAGTGGGTATATGCCTGCGACAATGCAGCAGGTACATTTGCGAGGCCGGTTTAAGCCGGTATATGCCATTGTATCAATCATAACTAAAACCCATCGCTGCATGAAACCGGTACATTTATTTGCCTGCCTGTTGTTTGTTATAGCCACACAAGCCCAGGTAAGGCTTGAAAACATAGTAAGGCCCGGCACAAAACTTATTTACGCGGTAAAAGCGGGCGACGATGAATACAATTTTATTGTTACGGTTAACAACCTTAAAGGCACATCGTTCAACTGGCAAATGACCGGCCCCGCAAACATGTCTGGCAGCATTACGCATACAACCAAAGCATTAGCCGGCGCTAATACCATGTACAATTTTTTTGCACCCGGCGATAAAAAGCTTGACGACCAAACCCTTAGCGTATGGCTAAGCCAGAAGTGCTTTAACCAGTTTGACAAAAAGGTTGGCAAACCCGTTAAAATGTACATTAACGGGCCTGATAAAAACCCTCAGGACATGGGCACTTATACCAGCAGCCAACCCCTTGAAATAATCATTGACGGCAGGAAAGACACCATTTATGAAGCAATGGCAGTGCCGCTTGTAATGTCGCCAAACGGTTATGTGCCGTCTAATGAGAATGAAGATTTTTTTACATTCTACAGGTCTGCATCTTTTCCCATTATACTGCGCATGAGCCTAAGTTTTACAATTGCGCTGAAGGAAATAAAAACCAGGTAACGCAGAATCGCGGAAGTGTAAAAGGCATGAATATTTACTTTAAACCGCAACAATTACGCTGCCGTTAAAATGGCCCTTCTTCCCCCTTAACCTGTCGTCTTTACCCCCGGCAATTAACTGCGGGGTATGCTAATTTTGGTTTAACCAAAATCAGCGTTATGAATACAAAATATTTATTCATAGTTGAACACAGCGCCTTGCTTGCAATTTTTATTTTTTTTGCTACCATGCAGTGCCACAGTCAAATCACAGGGGAGTGGAAACTGGAAAAAATGCCCCCTGACCTTGAAACGGATTTTGCGCTTAGCGCACTGCCCCAGCAACTGCGTGACGGCGCAACGGTTTACCTGAACGACCCCTGCAAAGGACTCTACATCAGCAGGAAAGGTACAAACGGTTTTGTTTGCTTTATTGCCCGCACGGAATGGGAATGGGCAGAATTCAGGCAGGATGTGGCCACCCCCATAAGCTATGATGCCGAAGGCGCTAAAACCATAATGCCTGTTTACATTGATGTATCAGTTATGCGCGCTTCCGGTAAATATTCTGCT
>DASZUX010000671.1:0-15347 GCA_035547455.1 Chitinophagaceae bacterium | reverse complement strand
ACTAATTTTTCTTATCTCGCGTACGTCATTATAACGTATATGCCTTTCGTCCGGCCTGGGGTGAACCGTTACGCCGTCTGCACCAAATTTTTGGGCATCTACTGCTGCCTTTACAACATCTGGGTTGTTGCCGCCCCTGCTGTTGCGCAGGGTGGCAAACTTATTTATGTTTACGCTTAATTTTGTCATATCATTCTTTTACCTTTATAAGTGTTACACCGTGAGGTGCCACCCTTGTTTTAAATATATCGGCAAAGCTTCCAAGGTCTTTCTCTCTCCAAAGGTCACGCACTTTTTGCGTTTTCCCCAAACCAATGTCCTGCCAGTTAAAAGTAATATTTTGCCAGTTGCCTGATAGGTTAAAAACACCTATTGCCCTGCTGCCGTCCTCTAAATCTTTTACCCATCCCTGCCCGTCGTCTTTCTTAATTTTTTGCTGCGCCTGTTTGCCCAGCATATCCTGGTCTAAAGCGATTACCTCGTCATTGCTGAGTAAGTTTAGTGTAAAAGCATCCATCTTGCTTATGTCGCAACCAATCAGCAATGGTGAGGACAATAAACACCAAAGGCTTATGTGTGTGTACTGCTCATCCGGTGTAAGCCGCGTATCATGCAGTTGGTCGCCCCAGCCTACTTTGCCCACTATCAGCATGTCGGGATCATTCCAGTGGCCGGGTTGAGCATAGGGGTACTGTACTGTTTGACTAAAGCCTATATTGCCAAGGCTTTCCCAGGTATCAGTAATATCGCCCGTTGTGCGCCACGTATTGCCATCAACCTGCGCTCCCCATTTCCATACATCCTTCATTCCATACTGGCACAGGCTATACAATATATCGCGTGGTTGTGCTTTCAGCGCCTTTTGCATTACCTGGTAGGGCTTCATATATGCAGCCAGCGAAGTGTCTCTTTCCTTTGCGTAAATATCACCGTAGCTGCACCAGTCGTATTTCAAGTAATCAATGCCCCAGTTTGCATAGCTGGTAGCATCCTGCATTTCGTGCTGGTAAGATGCGAGATAACCCCCGCAGGTAGTAGTGCCGGGTGATGAATAAATGCCAAACTTCAGACCTTTTGCATGCAGCCAATCACCAAGCCCTTTCATATCAGGAAATTTGTCATTCGGTATTACTGAACCATCAGCGGCACGTTGGGGTTTGTCCCAACCATCATCAATATTCATATAGGTCCACCCATGGTCTATAAGGCCCTTGTCTATTAGTGCCTGTGCCGAGCTTTTTACTTTTTCTTCGCTTACACTAAGCCCCCAGCAGTTCCAGCTATTCCAGCCCATAGGAGGGGTTAGTGCAAGAAGATCGCCCACTTTAATAACAAGCGTTCTCTCATCTTCCCCAAGGCTGTTGATTACAGTTAGGTGTACACTGTATTCGCCCGGCGTTGACAGCGTACCGCTTATTATGCCGGTTGTATTATCAAGCAGCAATCCTGCAGGCAAACCTGCTGCATTGTATTGCATTGGTTTTTGCCCTGTTGCTGCAATTTTATACAGGAAGGGTGAATTGGGCCTTATACCGGTAACTTTTGCACCCACGATTTTGGGTGTCAAAGCAGGCGGCGGCGTTAGAATATATTTATTGGTAATGCTGATGCTTTTGATTTTTCCTGTATTTTTTTCGGTAAAGATTGCTGTAATATCAATACGCCTGTCACTCTTTAAAGGGATTTCAAAAGGAATGGACTGCAACGCTTTAAGTGTAATATTTTTTGAAGAAGAGCTTATTATTTTATTAGCCATACCGTCTTTCGCTACTAATGAAATTTTGCCCGAAACGTTACGGGTTAGCATATTAGAGACAGTAATGGTTGCTTTGTCGTCTTGCGTAGCTGTTACAGTAATGCCGTCAATTATATCCATCATGGCAATTACTGGCCCCCCGGCAAACATACCACCACCGCCACCACCATCATACACGCGTACCGCAATTACATTGTCTTTATCCCAACGCAGGCTTGAATTATTGGTTGCCACATGATATTCCCTCAATGCATCCCATTCTCCCGAATAACCGCCTGTGTCGGAGGGCAGTGACCCCGTTTGGCCTATCTTAACCCCATTTAAAAACGTTTCATCCACATCGTCAACTTTGCCTATTATAACACGTATACTGTCTTTTAAATAAGCATGTTTTTTTAATGATGATGGCAGCGTAAAATGATACCTGTACCACGCATATCCATTAAGATCGGGATAACCTTGTTCTTCCCAAATAGAAGTAGGCTTTATAATTGTCCAGGCGCCATCGTTAAAAGAAGGTTCTTTGTAGGCAGTGTTATCACCTGCCATAAATTTAGCAGTGGCCAATACAATATTTTGCTGGGCATGCAACTGCATTAATGGTAGGAGACATAGTAACAAAATAATCTTTTTCATGGCAATACTGTATTGGGAAAGCAAATGTAGTGCATTAAGAAAGAATGATGAGACGCTTTGGCTTTTTCATTTTTGTTTTTGCGTACATCACTTTCCAGGGAAACCAGTCATTGCAGTTATTTGCAGCTAAAACCTACTTGCCTTTTAAATTGTATAGTCTTAATGCCAGGGGTTGTAATGGCGGAAGGTTATCTGACGGCTTGTCAAGGTAAAAATATGCTGTGGCAGAAACATCATCACTCCTGTAAAAATTAAGCCAGCCCTCTGGCAGTTGAGCGTTTTCAAGATTAACAATGCTGTCTTTTTTATATAGTGAGTACAACTTATCACCTGTGTCTAATGTAACGGGTATCAGCGGTATGCCTGCCTTTTGCATTTTTTTTACATCATCAAGGCCAGAGCCGCCTATTTGCTGTAATACCACGTTGCAATTGGTGTTAAATATTATAGGGTCGGGGATGTGATAGCGATAGTAAGCCCATTGCTTTTCTTTATCGTCCGCAATAAGACATCCGGAGAAATTGTTAATAAACTTTCCCTGCCCCCAGCCGGTACCTATATAATCTTCAGTGCCGGTACCTGTAATTGTGGGCAGTTCTTTATCGCCGTCAATATACATTTTTACTTCACCTTCTCCCCACCATGACTCACCATATAACGGATTGGCGTTTACGCCGATGCTTGCCCCAAGATAACGGCCTTTACCGTTTACAAGCGGCAGCAGTTCAAAATCCCTGGTGAGGGCAGTAGCAGTATCTCTGTGCCAGTATGCATGAAAATACATAAACTGCGGCTGCCATGTTTTCAAGTATTGGAAATCTATGTCAAAGAAAATATGGCTAAGACTTTTGCCAGATTCATTTGTCACCAATACCCTGGCCCCTTTTTTAAAGGGCATGGGTATAAGACATACAAACGACCTGCCTTCAGGACTCACAAACAAGTTATTTTGAAAAGTGGCAGTTTTGCTTAACGCAGTTGAGAAAAAATCGCCAAACGGTACAGATACTGCAGGCTTCGGTTCATTATCCCAAAACATTTCAAGCTTAAGGGAGCGCAGCATTTCAGGGCCCCGGTTGTCAATAGTAATCCATATCCTGTTTATTACTCCGGAGCCTTGTACATTAAGCAGTGTTTTTGTAGCGCCGGCTGGTATAGCATCAAATGCATGGCCTTTAGCCTTGTTATTTTCAATACCACCGGCACCTTTGGCCCCGTTTAAATTTTCCGGACTGCTCCAACGGGATGAAGCCGCGTTGTTGTCAAATTCATACAATGGGTTTTGTGCTTTTATATAAAAGCAACTACACAGGCTTACAATAAGGGGTAGCAGTATATGTTTCATGTCAGACTGATTTACTAAGGTTATGCGTATTAATGCCGTTAACAACAGTTGCAGCCAGGCCCGCAGGTTTCAGCATCGTTGAGTACTGGTGTAACAGGTTTGCCGGTTAATATTTCTTCTCCTGTAGCAAGCCGAACGTCATCTATTACAATTTCAAAATAAAATGAAGCATCTAACTGAAGGTCCATATTATTAGATATTGTTACGTTTGCCGAATTACCTGGCTCAAGGCCCGTTAAGCTATTTTGTAAAGCAGGCATAATATTTTTACTGCCATGCACATATTTAACAGGAGTTGTATTTGTCCTGTCTTCCAATATTTCGCCATTGCTGTTTTTCATGCAGTAGCGTAATGATACAACCGTGCCGGTCCTTACCTCCATAGTATTTAGGTGTGTAATAGCGTTTCTTTACCTGAAATAAAAACTTTGTTTACGGGAATACTGCCATTGTAAACTTTTATGGAAGGTTTACCGCCTGCCAGGCTAACGGTACCAAAACCACTTTCAACAGAGATGAAGCTTGTAAAATCACCTATTTTTGAATTAATATGCAGTGTCTTATCCACGGCATCATATTGTACGCCCGTAAGCCCCTGCAACAGCCCATAACTGCTTAACGCCCTTGCATACCAATGACCGCACTCATACTCATCAAAAGGATTTCTAACCCTGCCATCGTAACGCTTGCGGCAAGTACGCACTATGTCGAGTCCTTCTTTTACTTTACCCGCCAGCATAAGGTGCGATGCAACCTGGTATTCAATTCCTGTCCATACTTCGTCACTATACACGAAGGGCAATGATAGCCTGCCTCCCCTGGGCCATGAGCATAACAGCAGGCCGCCCTCATCGCCAAAAGCGTAGGATGGCCTTTGCGGGTTGGCATGTTCGCTTAAATTATCTTTCAAATTATATTTATGCACTGCTACTAAATGGCTGGTTACTTTTTTAATATCCACAGGCGTATCAAGATAACACATAGCTGCTATCCATGCCCCAAGCACTCCGTCAGATAAGCAGCCGGTTCCATACTGGTACTTTGGCCCTTCTTTTTCCAGCAGATCAACAGCTTCCTGCGAGTAAGAGCCGCCGAATGATTTCTTTGCCTGCTCTGCCGGGCTTGGTGCGTTTAAACCGGTAGTCTTTATTTTTTGATAGAAATATTCGCCGTTGTACAGTTCATTTTCCATAAACTGCCTGCCTATTGTATACAATTCCCTATAAAGGCTTACATCTTCACCTACGTAAGTACCCATCTTAATAAAGGCAGAAAGCGCCCCAAGGTAAAAACCTGTACACAAGGCGTCAGGTCCCCAAAACTCAATGTCATAGGTGTTGTGATGGGGCTCTTCTATTACGCCGTTGTGTCGTGGATCCCATGTATGTATGCAATAATCCATACTTATTTTAACGAGCGGAAATATATCTTTAAGCCATTTGTTATTACCACTTATACGCCATTCACGATGCACCTTCATAATGCCGCCTAATTGACCATCAGCCGCTGCATAAAAGTCGTGTTTTACAGGTCTTATTGGCAACGATGCCCTGAAGGTTTGATGCCCTTCTGCGTTCTGGCTCTCGCAAAATTCTGTATGCCGCAGCGATCGCTCCAGTGCGGGAAACAGGTGTGGTATTGCCTGGGCATAATTCCATACATGTGTACAACTGCCATGGCAGCACCCCCAGCCATCACCACAGCCTTCCCAGCTCCATAAACGTCCATCATGTTGCCGCAATACTGTAGTAGATTTAATGATAGCAAGGTTAGCGGCAACTGCTTCAACTACTTCGGGGGGCAGGGTAGAAGCATAAAAAGCGTCGGTAAAAAGAGCTGATTTTTTGTAAAGCTCATCGTAATTGCTTGTAAAATAAGATGAGACTTCATAAATGTCTTTAAATCGCGTGCTGTACCATGATTTGTATTTTCCGGAGGTGTTTTCTGCTGATTTATCTGTGTCATCGCCCAATTGGTCAGATGTAACGCACTGGTCGTTTGCAAGGTCGGCTTCAGCAGGCTCTTCACCCATTCTGACTTCTGTAACAGGAGTATACCATGTAGTAATTACCCTGATTGTTTTTTTTGCCCCCGCTACTATAGTAAAGGGCACAAACAGGCTGGCGCCGGGGGCACCTTCTTTTACAGGGTCAACATTTTTTGTAGTGCCGTTACGTATTGTTTCCCATGTAATGGTAAGCGGGTCAAACCACCCTCCCCTGAACCAGCAATGGTCAACGATTGTGCCGGCCTGGTCAGTGTATATGGCAAAATCGCCCACCCAGTCCGGGCGATCTTTTGTCCCCTCGCAGGATAGTACAAAGCCATTATCAATTTTTTTTATTGCGCCAGGCTGTTCTCCTTTTTGCATAAAATTTCTCGTATTGAAGGAGAAAATGGCGTCAACCGTTTTTGTTGTGTTATTGGTAAAAGTATATTCCAGTACACCTGCAGGCAGGCTTGAATTATCTGCATCGCCTGGTATAAAAGGGCTCCAGCCTTTCAGGCTTATTTTTAATGGTATGTCTTTATCTGCAAGATTAATAATGGCAAAAGGAAATTTGGTTTCAAAGTCAGCATAAGCAAAACGGGGCAGGCCATAAATAGCACCTGCGGCACCATTGGCCGCGTCCGGCCTGCCAAATTTTTTCCACTCAGGTACAGGACCTTCCAGTACTTTTGAACCGTATTGTAAACCTTTTACGTGTAAAGCGGCAAAACATCCTGGTTCATTAAACACATCAGGTTTGTTATGTACAGAAAGATGGCTGATTGCCCCTGTGCCCTCAAGACAGTACATGCCTGCACCTATACCACCAATAGGAAAGGCAATCCTGTTAAGAAACGGGCCCTTATATATGCTGTTAAAAGAGCGTGTGGGAGCCTCACTGTTAAAAATGTCACCTTCTGCCGGATCTTTGCCGGCATTTCCGCTGTTATCGTTCTTGTTTTTCAATAAATCTGCGGGCGCAACGGTTGCGGCAACCCCGCCAATGCCCAGGTTTTTGATAAATGAACGGCGGCCTGTTTTTTCTTTCATGCAGCAAGTTTTATATGTTATCGCATAGCAACAGTATTGGTTAATGTGCCAATACCTTCAATGGTTATTGAAACAACATCTCCTATATGCAGGGTAAAATCATTACCGGGCACCATGCCTGTGCCTGTCATAAGATAACAACCAGCGGGGAAATCGAGTTCACGATAGAGAAAAGATGCAAGTTCCGTAAGCGCTCTTTTCATCCTGTTAAGTTGTATGGTGTCCTTAAACATTTCTTTATTCCCGCGTTTTATAACTATACTTATTGCAGTATCCGCCGGAATTGGCTTTTGCGGAACATATAAGCAGGGGCCAAGCGCCGTACTTTTTTCATACGATTTTGCCTGTGGCAGGTACAAGGGATTTTCGCCCTCAATACTTCTGGAGCTCATATCGTTGCCAATGGTATAGCCCTGTATCTCGCCAAATGTGTTTATGTACAGTGTCAGTTCGGGTTCAGGCACGTTCCAGGTAGAATCCCTTCTTATATTAACTTCCTGCCGGTCGCCTACTACACGCTGCGGCAAAGCTTTAAAAAATATTTCAGGCCGCTCAGCACTATATACCCTGTCATAAAAATCGCCACCACCTGCGGCCTTTGATTCTTCCATGCGTGCATCACGGCTGCGCAGGTAAGTTACTCCAGCGGCCCATACTTCCTGTGAGCCGATAGGAGGGAAGAGGTCATTTTTTATTAACTCGGCAAACGTTTCATCGCTTACCTGTTCATTATTTTTTGTCAATTGCACAAGGTAGTTGTGCAGGTTTTTTCTGTTAATCAATATGTCCCAGTCTTCATGCAAAAGATATACTCCTTTATCACTTTGCAGCAAAACGCCGATTGTTGTTTTATATAGTTTCATAGCAGTTTGTTACTTTTTTTAATCGTCTTTTTCCATTAGCTGTAAACTACAAACTAATTCCTGCAAACACCTACCATTTTTTTACTTCATCCAAATCAACGCCCAGCAGTTGCTTTGCCAATGTGCTTAATGCACTATAACTTCCCTGGAAATGGCAAGTAGCTTGCTTGTACTCCTGCACCTCACCGGGTTTTAGTTCTTTTACCGCAGAGGATGATTCAATCTCGTAAAAAGGTCCGAGTTGTGTACCGTCTGCCATGGGGCCATCGTTATAGCTATTAATAACATCTCCCTTATATGGTTGCTTTTGAATCTCCCATTTACTGTTCACATAATCGCCACTTTTTTCTACCTGGGGTATAAGAATGGTTAAAACATTCTTTTTAAAATCAAAGCTCCCTGCAATGGGTCTGGCTATAACAGGCGATATTCCCAATTTGCCCCGTGACCTACCGTCGCAGCGGAAATACAGCACGCTGTCTTTTACCAGCAGCCTGTCGGCAGGTATCTTGCCAAAATAGTTGTCAGTAATAAAACTGTGCGTATCTTTTCCTCCGGAAAACGGGATTATTACCTTGGTTTTCTCAGTAGGTGTAAACTGTCCTAACAGCCAGATGGACAGAAGGCCGCCTTTTTTTGTCCATTGTGCTGCCCCGGTATTTTTTAGCTTGTTGTCTGTTTCAAAGGCAACAAAACTTACACCTTCTGGTATGGTGGCACTAAGCCTGCTTTCAATGCCTGCTTTATCCAGCAGTTGTACTTTGCGGGTAATATTAAGTGTAAAGCTGGTACCTGAATAATTGGTAATGGTAGCGTCTTTGGTAAAGATTGCCTGCGTAGTATCTGAACTTATCACCTCGTAAGCAACGGTATCAACTATTGGCGGCACCTGCCAGTTAGCTACATTGAATGAATCTCCTTTTTTAAAGTATAACGAGTATTGGCCGCCTTCAGGCCCAAGCCAGAAGCGCTCCTCGCCACCAAAAGCATTAAAATGCGGTACTTTTTTGCCCGAGCCAATAAGGCTGTAGTTTAACCAGCCATAGCTTGCGCCACTATCACCCAGTGCAGTGCTTGTCATTACGCGCCCTTCATAATCGGCTGATAGTAAAACTTTTGCCCGGCTGCTGGCAAGCTCTATTACTTTACTGGTATTCTTTTTTAAAAAGGCGGCATCATAGCCATAAGTGCCCTGGCTAAAGGAAGAGTCCGTTTGGGAAACATTTTCCGGCGATGGCTGGTTACAGGCCATTGCGGTACAGGCAAACAATATCATTGCTGCATAGGGGAAGCAGTATTTCATAATGGCAAATGTTTATTTATTTTAACGTAACTGTTACAGTTGTGTGTTTTACCACCTCAATATTAACCAGGGTTGTAGTTATAGAGAGATACCTCTTTTCCACGGTATAAAATCGTCATGTTTATTAGCGTCAGCCTTTGCTTTTATCTCTCCATTGGCCACTTCTATAACATATTCCAATATCCGCTCACCTGCCTGCTCAATTGTCTCAAGACCATCAATGATAGTTCCTGTATCAATATCAATAATATCTGTCATTTTTTTATAAAGGGCTGTGTTGCTTGATAATTTCAGGACCGGCGCTATAGGGTTGCCTGTTGGAGTGCCAAGGCCCGTGGTAAAAAGCACGATGGTAGCACCACTGCCCACTTCCGCAGTGGTTGATTCCACATCGCTGCCAGGTGTGCATAATAGTGTTAAACCAGGTTGGGTAACTTTTTCAGGGTAATCAAGCACGCTTGTTACAGAAGATGTACCTCCTTTTTTTGCCGCTCCCGCACTTTTAATTGCATCAGTTATTAGCCCATCCTTTATATTGCCGGGAGAAGGATTGGCGTAGAAACCAGAGCCGAGAGCTACTGCCCTTGAGTTATAGGTTGTCATTAATTCCATAAAACGTTGGGCGGTAGGTTCATCCACGCAACGGTCGCTCAGTTCCTGCTCAACGCCGCATAGTTCGGGGAACTCTGACAATATTACCGATCCGCCTAATGCTACAAGTATATCGGACGTATAACCGATAGCCGGGTTTGCCGAGATGCCTGAAAATCCGTCTGAGCCTCCGCACTCAAGCCCGAGGCAGAGTTTGGATAATGGAGCTGGTTGCCTTTGAAGTTTATTGGCCTGCATTAACCCCGCAAAAGTTTGGCGTATAGCCTCCTGCAGTAGCTTTTGCTCATTACCTACCTGTTGCTGCTCCAGCAATACAATGGGTTTTGAAAAATTAGCATCCCGTCTGGCTATTTCTTCCTGCAGTATGCTCATTTGCGCATTCTGGCATCCAAGGCTTAAAACAGTTGCACCTGCCACATTAGGATGGGTAATATAACCCGCAAGCAGCCCGCAAAGCGCCCTTGCATCCTGCCGCGTGCCACCACAGCCAAGAGTATGGGTAAGAAATTTAATGCCGTCTATGTTTCGAAAAATCTTTTCGCTTTTTTCGTCAATTTCATCCAGGGAGATATTTGTTTCATAAATCTTTTGTTCATCGCTGCCAGTCTTATAGGCATGCACCAGCCTTTCTACCATACCCTGGTAAGGAGATTGTTTTTGCTGGTATCCCAATGCTTTTGTAAAAGCATCCTGTAACACCTCAACGTTTTTGTTTTCACAAAATACTAATGGTATTACTACCCAGTGGTTAGCCACGCCAACACTTCCGTCAGAGCGATGGTAGCCCATAAATGTTTTATCCTGCCATTTGCTTATATCCGGCTTTTTCCAGGCTGTCTTTCTTTCTTTTAAACCAAAACTTCCAGCGGCATGTACAATATTTTTGGTGCTTATCAATGCACCCTTTTCTATATCATGTACAGCTTTACCCACTAATACCCCATACATAATTATTTCATCACCTTCTTTAAAAGGTTTCGCCGCGTATTTATGCTTCGCCGGTACATCTTCCAGCAACACAATTTCATCTCCATTGTCTTTTACAGGTTCCCCTCTTTTCAGGTTGGTAAGTGCTACACCAACATTGTCGGCGGGATGTATTTTTAAAGTCTTCACCATAATACTATTCTTTTATTCGCCTGTTAAAGCCTGTTTTATATACTTATATTTTATCTCGGGATGAAAAACCGTTTATAATTCTTGTAATGCCCAGTGGGTTGTCATTTTTTAGTGCTTCCGGCAACAGGTGTTGTGGAAAATTCTGGTAGCATACCGGCCGTGTAAAGCGGTAAATTGCATCGGTACCTACGGACGTGCTGCGGCTGTCAGTTGTGGCAGGGTAAGGGCCGCCATGCACCATTGCTGCTGTAACTTCAACACCGGTTGGCACTCCATTTATTAACAGCCTGCCGGCTTTATCTTCTAATATTGTTAACAACTCGGCATGTTCCCGCAAGTCTTCGTCTGTGCCCCATACTGTAGCCGTCAACTGGCCATGCAGACTGGTGGCAATATTGTAAAGTTCGCCTTTTTCATTGGTCTCAATAAACAGGGAGGACGGGCCGAATATCTCCTCCTGTAGCTGTTCATCATTCATAAAATCCCCGGCAGTGGTAACAAATAAATGTGGTGCCGGTATTTGGTCTTCCTCTATGCCTGCCGCCCTTGCTTTAACAGCAACTGCAGTATTGCCGGCAAACTTTTGTACACCGGCGTTATAAGCAGAATGGATTTCCTGTGTTAGCATCGCCCCGGTTTTAGCTGTGGCAATTAATTGAGCAGAAGTCTCTAAAAAATTTTTTGCATCATGCAGGGGCGGCATTACAACAATACCAGGATTTGTACAAAACTGGCCCGCCCCCAAAAGGTTAGAGGCCACCAGTTTTGAGGCAATATCATACCCGTTTTGTTGCAGTGCATGAGGCAAAATGAATACCGGGTTTACGCTGCCCATTTCAGCATATACAGGAATAGGCCTGGCTCTTCTTACTGCCGTATCATATAAAGCCTTGCCTCCCCTGAATGACCCGGTAAAAGCCACCGCGTTTACCAATGGATGGTTAACTAATTGTATGCCTGCTTCAAACCCTTCTACCATGCTAAAAACACCTGTGGGCATGCCTGTTTTTTCTGCCGCGGTGTAAATGCAGCCAGCTACTATGCTGGCTGTTTCGGGGTGTGCCGGATGCCCCTTATGCACTACAGGGCAGCCGGCAGCCAATGCCGAAATAGTATCACCCCCGGCTACTGAAAACGCAAAAGGAAAGTTGCTGGCGCCAAAAACGGCCACTACCCCAAGCGGCACCTGCTGCTGGCGTATATCAACGAACAGGTCGGCTTTTTTATCAATTATTGCTCTTATCCACGAGCCCTCTTCTAACAGGTCTGCAAAAAGGTTTATTTGTTTGGTGGTTCTTACCAGTTCACCCTCAAGCCTTGGTACCGGCAAATTAGTTTCGCGTTGCGTTACAGGTACCAGTGCAGTACCTGCTGCCGTTATTTCTGTTGCAATGGCACGCAGAAATGCCGCTTTCCGGCTGCCGGCCGTTTTTTTATATTCAGTGCATGCAGCATAAGCTTGCTGTACTGCTGCTTCTACCGTTAATAAACCGGGAGGGAATGTATTACTCACTTACAATAAATTATGTTGCTGCGTAGCTACGCAAAGACTGCAAGATAAACTAATCCGGCAATACCAAAATCGCAGGCTTTTAACGAATTATGATACTATATTGGCATAGGTTAACGCGATTTATATTGGCTAATGATTAATTTTATGGTATGAGGCCCATACTACGCAAAGTTGATACCGGCAATAATTCGTTTAGTATAAGAGAGGATATACAGGCTTATTTATATAACCACTGGCATTATCATCCCGAAGTTGAATTGACATTCATACGTAAAGGGGCTGGTATGCGATTGGTAGGAGATAGCATTGAACAATTTAAAGACAATGACCTGGTGTTACTGGGCAGTAACGTACCGCACCTTTGGCGCAGCGATGCGGCATATTTTAAAAACGACCCCTTGCTGGGCGTTGAAGCAGTAGCCATTCATTTTAAGAAAGATTTTTGGGGAGATAAGTTTCTTTCGTTGCCTGAAATGAAACATATTAAAACACTGCTTGAAAAAGCTACGCGCGGTATTAAAATAACCGGTAAAACAAAACAGTTGCTGATACCCAAAATGGAAGCAGCATTGCGGGCAAATGATACGGGAAGAATTATTTTACTGTTAGAAATGCTGGCTTTAATAGCATCATCCAAAGATTATAAAATGCTGGCAAACGCAGGTTTTTCAAAATCATACTCCCTGGCTAATACTGATAAAATAAATGTTATTTACGATTACACTTTTAACCACCTTCAGAAGCAACTTTCAATAAAAGAAATTGCCGGCGTTGCAAACCTGAGCCCTCATTCATTTTGCCGCTATTTTAAAACAAGAACATTAAAAACGTACTGGCAGTTTTTGCGGGAAGTGAGAATTGGCTACGCATGCCGGCTGCTTATTGAAAACAAACTTACAGTAGCCCATATTTGTTACGACTGTGGGTTTAATAACCTTTCAAACTTTAACCGTCATTTTAGGGTTGTAACCGGCGTTACTCCTTTACAATATGTTAAACAATATCTTGGTACAGGTGTTGGCTGATGAATAAAGCATAATATGGCTTTACATATCTTTAGTATATGAAGGCAGGTGCAATAAGCATTTTGTTATTGTTGTTTTTAACTGGCTATGCCATAGGGCAGCACCCGGTTGAGATTTTAAAACGCTCTGATTTTACTGCGGCAGACAGCCTTGCATTGCTAAAAGAGTATGGCAATAACAAGCAATTGCCGGAAAAATTTGCGTTACAGGCGCTTATTGCCTTATCGTACTACCCGGAACTGAAAAATACACATATAGCTTTTGTTGTAAAACCCGCATATTCATTACTGCAAACAAGACCAAAGGGGCATGGTATTTTTTGCCGCAGTACGAGACGGTTTACGATTACCATAAGTGACAGCAGCTACTGGAAACTGGAGCCTATACGGCTTGATCCTATGAATTTTAATGCACAAATAGGTGTGATAGGACATGAACTGGGGCATGTGGCAGATTTTACGCGTCGCAGCTTTATAAACCTTGCCTGGTCCGGTGTAAGACATATTTCATCTAAATATATTGACAGGTTTGAGTATCGTACCGACAGTATTTGTATTGCACACGGGTTGGGCTACCAGTTGCTTGCATGGAGCAGGTTTGTGAGGGCTACCCTGCATACGGATAATTACGACGGGGCTGACAATATTGATAAGCCCATGATGCGCGAGCGTTACATGAACCCGAATACCATAATTGCACATATAAAGGCAATGCCCATTTATAATAAGCAATTAAAATAATACTAAAGGCGTTATTGCATAACAGACAGGTAGGCTTTCCACGGACCTACCGCTTCAGCATACTGCTTTGCCATTACACGGGCAATTTGTATGATATGCCCAAGGTCGTGCGCCGTCCATGTGGCTAAGAGTTGGGTTAGAGTAACTGTGCCAAAAGCAGGATGAACTCCTGTTTTAGCAAGGTCACTACCTGTAAGATTTTTAGAAAGAAGTGATTGAATATTCGCTTTTCTAACTTCGCCAAATTCCTGGAGTAACTCCTTGAGTGTTTTACCTTTGCTTTCAGTAAACATAGCATGCCTGTTAAATGGAGGGAAGGTTTTGTCGTCATCGTCAGAGAGGATTACATTCATTCTGACAACCCAGTCCGTCTTTTCAGCAACTATCAAATGCCCCAGTACGTCATAAGGGCTCCAGGTATTCTCTCCTTCGTTATTTTCTGTCCAGTTACTGCTAAGCCTTCCCAGCAATGCTTCCAGTGCTGGCGGTGTAGCAGCGAGTATCTCTATTGATTCTTCTATACTGAATTTCATGGCAGGTAATTTATGGTCTTAATTTAAGCAACCGAAACTGCAGCCTGTCTTGGTATTACAAACGCTATCAAATCATCCAGCTCAATTCCAGCCCTGCTGCAGGCATCGTTAATATCTTCGCGTGATACATTAGCAGCAAAACTTTTTTCTTTCAGCCTTTTCTTAACTCCTTTTACATCCATACCTTCGTAAGCACCCGGCCGCATCAGCGAATAGGCATGTACAAGGCCGCTTAGCTCATCAAAGGCAAACAGCATTTTGTCCATGCTTGTTTCAGGCTCTACACCAAAGTGCAAAGGTCCATGGCTGGCTATCGCGTGTATAATCTCAGGGTCAACCTGCCTGGCCTCCAGTTCTTCAATAATTTTGCGGCAATGCTGCTCTGGCCATTGATCCCAGTCTGCATCATGCAGCAACCCTGCCATTTCCCATCGCCACTGGCCGGCTTCATCCAGCCCTTCTTTTTCGGCAGCCCAGCATTTCATTAAATAGCCAACCTGCCGCATGTGTATCTTTAACCTGGGATTTAATACCCATGTGTCAAAAAGTATTTCTGCCTCGACATGCGTAAGCGTATTGCCTTTGTTAGCCTGGTTGCCAAAAGTGCTGCGGTTAAGAAGTAGTGACATGGTTTTTATTTCTAAGCTATCAAAAATAAGTCATCCTGTTGTTGAATAAAACATAATCTATATTTTTGACGCCTGCACCATAATACCAGCCATTATGAAATTCAGACTTATCGTTTTTCTTTTTCTGTTGTACAGCATAAATGCCATTGCTCAAAACAAGTTTATTACCGTTAAGGGGAAAGAAGTAATAGGAGTTGACGGCAAGCCTTTTTTAATAAGAGGCACCAATTTAG
>DASZUX010000670.1:0-2163 GCA_035547455.1 Chitinophagaceae bacterium | reverse complement strand
CTGCTCCTGCTCCTGCACGGCACGAATATTCAGTACTGTAAAATCGCCAATAGCAGGCACCGAAACTTCTTTGCTGCCGGTAATATCCAGCCCCAATGGTTGTCCCGTCCAGCTTAGCTGTAATGTGCCTGCCGCGTTGCTGCGCTGTATATTGCTGATGGTAAAATTATGTATGCGGTTAGCCTCGTTATGCTGCCAGCTTATAGTAAGATTGGTATTGCTGAGTGATGCAGACAGCAGTTTTTCAACAGCGGCAGATGTCTCAACGTCTGCAGTAGTTACCTGGCCGGTAAGTGTCATTGTGGTTTTATTATTACTGCGCAGGCCAAAATCTTCCACCGCGAAAGATGGCTTTATTACCTGCACATTAAACCTGAATGTTTTAAAAGCATCAGGCACATGCAGTATTTTACCAAGGCTAAAGGATGCTTCATACAATTGATCCGGCGTTAAATCTTTATCAGGTTTAAATTCAATGGTACGTGCATCTACCCAGTAAGCTTTTCCTTCAACAGAAGGAGAAAAATCAAAAAGCTTACCCTGGATAGTTTCATTAAGGGTGTGTGTTACAGTTGCATCAACAGCAAGCTGAATGCGTATGGTGTTCTTTTTTGAAATAACCCCGGAAGTATATGCTTCGATATATTTACTAAACGACGGGTCAACATCTACCAGTTTAGGTTTGGATTTACAGGCGGTTAAGAGTAAGGGCAAAACAAAAACAGCCAGCCACCTTAGTGGCCTGCGATGGTGTGCTTCCATATAACAAGAATTTTTTTTAAAGTGAGTGTGTTGTTTAAGGCTCTGGAAAATTATAAATATTTTTTTAAGCGCCGGTTGAAAATAATTGTTAATTGCTGAAGCTGGCATAAGCAAGGCGTTTTTGGTAAGGAAAGGTACAGAAAATGACAGATGCAGAGTTGCGTGGGAATGAATTAATACATTCACAAAAGGGGTATAGTGCGGATGCCGGCTACTCCTGTTACTGCAAAAAAGAGAACCTTCTGCGCTATATTTATTGTTTCTTTCCCCTGCCCAGCCACAACAGCCCGTCAATAATAAACTTGTCCTGTTCTTTACTGCTGAAGGTAGAAGATAAGGTTGCATTGGTTTTGCCTTCGTAATCCATATCGTTATGCCCCATGTTCATGTATATCATGCGGTATTTTGTATTCGTCCAGGCAACGGGGTAATAGCCGCTGTGCCATATTTCATATTGTTTGGGGCCTGTGCCTAAAGGAAAGCTCGCAGAATCAATGCTAAGCAAAATTTTTATATCAGGGTTTTTGCGCAAATCATGTTCCCACCTGTACCACTCGTTAGGGGCGGCCGTAAATGTTGGCGGCAGGTTTTTTGTAGCAGGATGTATTTTATCTTCCACATCTAAAATGGCTGATGTAGGACGCCATGTATTGCTTACATATTGACCTGAACCAAGAAATATGTTATGATACCAATTCCAGTTTTGGGGGTAAGCCGATGGTGTTAACGCAAAGGCTGAAAAATGAAAACCCATCCATGCGCCGCCATTTTTCATATAACGTTCAAATGCTTCACGCTGCGGCAGGCTGTCGGGTCTCGTATCAAGAAACAATACTACATCGTAATGCGCAAGAAAGGTGTCATTCATATTATTCCAGTTGCTGGTGGAATCATACATAAAGCCATATTTTTCTCCCATTTGCGGAAACCATTTATTGGCTTCGTGAAGGAAGCTTATGTGTGCCAGGTCTTCTTTGCCGGTATAAAATGCGATGACATGAAAAGGAGTCGTTTGTGCTGATGCTGAAGCGGTAAAACAAAATAAAATAAAAGCAGCAATGTGCCGGGCAAACAATGTGTTCATATATGTCATCCTTATTAAGGATAAAAATAACAGCTTTTGCAACGGCTGTAAAATATTTTTAACCGCCGGCAGGCGTTGCAGCCGGGCATAATATTACAGTTCATGCATTGCATACAGTTGGTTACCAACTGTATGCAATGCATGAACTGTAATACTCCCCTGCAAGGAACGAAATCATTCTTTGAACACTAAAACATAAGCAGTGTAGCGTGCGCATAGCACAAATTACATGCTCATCGCACCAGCCATTTGCGATTCGCTTTTTTCTGTAATGCCCCTTGGCTTAATAGTTGCGCCCACATAAAATACGCAGCAGG
>DASZUX010000669.1:0-8752 GCA_035547455.1 Chitinophagaceae bacterium | reverse complement strand
CGGGTATTTTATAAGTGATGTTGGCGATATGCTGCGCACTTATCTTTCCGCAGCCGGCGAAGAAGAAAATGATTTAAGCAAGGTTCAGGTAAGGGATGAATATTTTGATGCTGTAATGAGGGGTTACCTGGGCGAAATGCGGGATGAACTTTCTGCAGCGGAGCTGGATGCTTTTGTGTATGCCGGTGAGTTTATGATATATATGCAGGCGTTGCGCTTTTTAACTGATTATCTTAATAACGACGTGTATTACGGCGCAAGGTACCCCCTTCACAATTATAACCGGGCTGCCAACCAAACGGTGCTGCTGGAAGATTTGATAAAAAAACAGGAATTTTTTAAAAATATGGTATGGGATTTTTTAGAAATATAAATCAACTGCACAGGTTGTAAAAACAAACCCCGGCTACGGCCGGGGCAGTAATATGATAATAGCAAAGCTTTTACTAATATTCATCACTCAACGCAAACACAGCCTTGCGGTTTTGCCACTTGCCCTTTGTAAAATCAGGTATTTGCTGCAACGTACCGCCTTCTTCAATTGATTTTTCGCTTAATGGCGTAATGGCATACCACGTAGCAAGGTCATATACATCTAAAGGAAACTCGGCATCCCGTTTCAGGCATTCAACAAAGGCATTGTCAACAAAAAAATCCATACCGCCATGTCCTGCGCCTTCGGCATCCTTTGAATATTTCTTCCAAAGCGGGTGGTCGTATTCTTCCATGTAGCTTTTAGTGTTCTCCCAGGTATGCTTTTGCGGGCTCTTGTCTTCAAAATAAATAAGCCCCTCGGTAAAGCCGCCGGCGTGGTTGTCAATCCATAAACCATTGGTGCCTTGCACCCTGAAACCGAGGTTATACGGTCTAGGTGAAGAGGTGTCATGCGTAAGCACTATAGTTTCGCCGTTGGTAGTCTGTATTTGGGTAGTAACAATATCCCCCTCTTTAAACTTAACTTTTGCGTTGGGATGGTTTGGCCCGCCCAGCGGGTTATTTACAACAAACCTGTGTAAGCCTTTTGCCTTTGTTGAAACGGAGGAAAGTGTAGTTAAACGGTTGCCCCTGTTTATATCAATCATGCAGGCTACGGGCCCCAGCCCGTGCGTGGGATATAATTCGCCGTTGCGTTTTACATAATGGTTAGTTCTCCATTTGGCCTCACTAAAGCCCTGGTCGCCAAAGCCCACGCCGGGTCCGCCGTCTGTACCGTTATTAAAAAGCACTTCGCGAAGGTCGTGTTCGTACCCCCCCTGCAAATGCAGCAACTCACCAAAAAGCCCCTTCTGCACCATGTTCATTACCGCCATAACATCCCGGCGGTAGCAAACGTTTTCCATCATCATTACAGGCACTTTTGTTTTTTCTACGGCATTTACAATATCCCAGCAATCCTGCAGTTTAATGGCGCCGCACACTTCAACACCGGCTTTTTTACCGGCATTTACAGCAGCCAAAGCCTGCTCAATATGCCACTCCCACGGCGATGCAATAAGTACAGCATCAATATCATCGCGTTTTACAAGATTCTGAAAATCATAGTTGCCATTGGTGTACTCAACAGGCGCTTTTTTGTTGTATTGTGCAACAAGCTTTTGCGCCATAGCCATCATTTTTTTATCCGGGTCGGCCATGGCAACTACCTCTACATCATTACGTTTTAAAAACTCATCAAGATGGCTTTGCCCGCGCAGGCCAACGCCAATCATGCCCATGCGCACAACAGGCTTTTTTTCTGCTGCAAATACTTTTAACGGTGTGTTTATGGCGCCGGCTATAGCTCCTGCAGCTGCGGCATCGCGTATAAATTTTCTGCGTGTGTATTCACCCATGACGATTATAGTTTATAGGGTAAACATAAATAAAATTGCTGAACAACCACCACCCCTATTTTATTGCCCTGCTTATTATGTGTACAATTGACATGAATATAGTAAGCGCCCGCAACTGTTGCTTTGCAAGTCTATTTTACCAATAAACATACGCAGCCAGAAAAATTTGTACATATCTCTAAAACATGTATCTTCAAAGCACACTAGCTGTTCCATCATTCGCTTAAACCAAAACGATCCCCATATGAAAGACTCGCAAAGCAGTATCTGGAGAGTGATATCTGCTTCGTCCGTCGGCACATTAATTGAATGGTACGACTTTTATATTTTCGGCAGCCTGGCCACTATTATTTCAAAACAATTTTTTCCTGCAAATGCCGGTACATCTGCGCTTTTAAGCACTTTGGCCATATTTGCTGCTGGTTTTATTGTGCGTCCCTTTGGCGCGCTGGTATTTGGCCGGCTGGGCGATATTGTAGGCCGTAAGTACACTTTTTTGCTAACCCTTATATTAATGGGCGGGTCAACTTTTGCCATAGGCCTTGTACCCGGGTATGCTTCTATAGGGTTTGCTGCACCGTTAATTGTACTGGCATTACGGCTTATACAGGGTCTTGCCTTAGGTGGCGAATATGGAGGGGCTGCAACGTATGTTGCTGAGCATTCGCCGGAAAACAAGCGTGGCTTTTATACAAGCTGGATACAAACTACCGCATCACTGGGATTGGTTATTTCATTGATTGTTATAATGGTAGTGAGAGAAAACCTGGGGCCTGAGAAATTTGCTGATTACGGCTGGCGTATACCGTTCCTTATTTCAGCAATACTGGTAATTATCTCAGTATATATAAGAATGCGGATGAAGGAAAGCCCGCTGTTTTCAAAGCTTAAAAGTGAAGGAAAAACTTCCTCAAACCCGCTAAAAGAAAGCTTTTCGCATAAGCTAAACCTTAAAATGGTACTGCTGGCTTTATTTGGGGCTACCATGGGCCAGGGCGTGATTTGGTACACCGGGCAGTTTTATGCACAGAGTTTTATAGAAAACACGTGTAAAATAAACTTTGACGATTCACGATGGATTGTACTGGTAGCCATATTGTTTGCCACACCATTCTTTATTTTCTTTGGCTGGCTTAGTGACAAGGCAGGCCGTAAATGGATAATGCTTACTGGTATGCTGCTGGGGGTAGTAACCTATATGCCGATATACAAGTCGTTTTTAGATAATACCAATGTGGCCGAAATAGCCAAAACAAGTGCTGTTAAAACAAGCAGCACACCTGTAACTAATACTGCTGCTGATAACAACATAGCAGTAACTACCACCACACAAACAATTATGCTGGATAATGGGTTTGGTTATAAACAGACAATAAGCGATACTACCAGCCTGGATGCAGCGGGGCAACCCCCACATACCAGGACGACCTATACTGAAAAGAAACTGCCGCCGGGCACGTACTGGTGGTTTGTTTTCCTGGTATTTGTGCAGGTACTGTATGTAACTATGGTGTACGGGCCTATAGCAGCCTTTTTGGTGGAGCTTTTCCCTACGCGCATACGGTACACATCTATGTCGCTGCCATACCATATTGGCAATGGTGTATTTGGCGGATTGGTGCCTTTTTTAAGCACCCTTATTATTACATATTCAGGATCGCAACTGGCCGGGCTTTGGTACCCTATTATAGTTGCGGCAGTATGTTTTATTATAGGTGCATTATATCTTTCCGCAAGACATGCGGCCGACGTTATGAATAATGAAAAAATTTACCTGTAAAGTAATAAACTTATTTTTTATGACATTTCTCCAAAATTTACTCAATGCAACCAGGCGGCTTTTAGGCATCGCCTGGGTATTGCTTGCGCCTTTTTGCATATATCTTATTGTTTCTAATGCGCTGAAGGCTTTTGACAAAGCCGATAAAGCAATTGCTGCTGCAGCAAGCGACACAGCAAAAGCAGCAGCGGAGGCGGCTAAAACAAATACCATGTTGCAATGGGGCATTATCATTATTATCTTCCTGCCCATAGCAATAGGGCTTGTTATTTTTGGCAAATACGCAATGGCTGGCGAGTACAATACTACATTGGCTGCAAAAAATAAAACTGCCTGAGGGTAAAACATAGCTGCAACCTTAAATGGTTAATATTTTTACAATGCGGGGGTTAATATAGACTAAGCCGTCATAAATTGTATTTTTGCACCTTTAAATTGAATAGCAGAACATGTGGGATTACTTCCTGGCAAATTATGGTAAGTTGGGCTTTACCCTGCTGGGGGTTTTATTTATTTCAAAATTAGTGCTGATTTTATTGTTTCAAAACTATGAGCGGAGCGTAGTGGGAGTAATTTACGCTATTTTTAAATGGTATGGAATAATTGACCGCGATATGGCTGAGTCAGCCGTGGAAAGGCTGGCAATGGGTTTGCAAAACCTGCTTGGTATTTTTATGTACACTTCAGCCGCGGTACTTATTTTTATGCTTCTGCTTTTCCGGTAATTCACATACCTGCTTTACAGCATTTTGCGTTAAGCAGTAAATTAATTTTCATGTCACTGCAGGTTAGTAATCTATTAAAAATATACGGGGTACAAAAAGCGGTAAATAATATTTCGTTCAGCGTGGGCAAAGGCGAAATTGTAGGCTTCCTGGGCCCAAACGGCGCCGGTAAAAGCACTACCATGAAAATAATTACAGGATATCTTTCACCTGATGCAGGCACTGCTGCAGTATGTGGTATAGATGTACAGCAACACCCGCTTGAAGTAAAAAAGAAAATCGGTTACCTGCCCGAGGCAAACCCACTGTATTATGATATGTATGTGCAGGAGTATGTTGCTTTTGTGGCAGGGGTGCACAAGCTAAAAGATGTTAAACAGCGGGTAGAGGAGGTGATTGAAATGACCGGCCTGACAGCCGAACGAAAAAAAAAGATAAGCCAGCTTTCAAAAGGATATAAACAGCGTGTGGGCCTTGCCGCCTCGCTTGTACACAGCCCTGAGGTTTTGATATTAGACGAACCCACAAGCGGCCTTGACCCTAACCAGGTAATTGAAATACGAAACCTGATAAAAGAACAGGGCAAAAATAAAACAGTTCTTTTTTCCTCCCACATATTACAGGAAGTGCAGGCTATATGCGACAGGGTGATTATAATAAATAAAGGCGAACTGGTGGCTGATGACAATCTTGTTCATTTGCAACAGGGCACATCACAAAATATCATCCACGTTTCTTTTAAAGCCCCGGTGAATGAAGCTTTGCTGAAAGGCCTGCCTGCGTTAGCCGGCCTTGTTAAGTTAAGCGATACTGCATGGCAGCTTTCTGCCCAAAGTATGGATGAAGCCCGCAAACAATTGCTTGAAATGTCTGTGCGTGAAAACCTCGACATCGTGTCCCTGGGTACAAAAACAGGAAATCTTGAAGAGATATTTCGCACCCTTACACAAAACAAGAGTGAAATGGAAGAATAACCGTGCTATTCGCTTCTCCAGCAGCAGGATTTGAACTTGACACTACCGATTGTTTGTTTGCATCAACCATACTTACAGAATCCTTTACACGACGCTTGTTGGGCACCTTTGTAAACTGCTTTGCTTTGTCCTGGTTGCCAGTAGTGCTATTGGTTGTGCTGCCTGCAATCGTATCCCGCTGCAATTTATTAGCCATTGTTGCGCCTGCGCTATTTGTTGCAATGGAAGTATTTTTATAAAATGCTTTTCTTGACGGTGAGCGCCACCCGCGATTAAAGCAGCAACTTTAGTGTTAATACCCCGGGCCGTACTGTTTACGGTTTAACAACAGGAGTGTTGCCGGGCATATTAAGCGGCGTTTCCGTTGTAGACATCGTAACTGAGGGTGATTCGTGGCACGAAGTTGCTGCAATAGCAAAACCTAAAGCGCTTAGCAGAAGCAACTTTTTCATAACCTTTTTAAAAATGTTAACGGCGTTACACGCGTATAAGGTTTGGTGTAATAAATTTTTTTTCGCGGCATAGTTACCATGCAGTTACACTTGCGTAAATTGGCAGCATTATAAAATGAAAGAATTATGTTGCAGCCGGCTACCATACAATTTTTGAGAGGACTTAAAAAGAATAACACCAAAGAGTGGTTTGACGCAAACCGCAAACAATATGATGCAGCAAAAGATGATTTTGCAGCATTGGTAAAAACGGTAATTGCAGCGCACGCTAAAAGTGATGAAACCATTGCCTCGCTGCAGCCGAAGGATTGTCTCTTTCGTATTAACCGGGATATACGATTCAGTAAGGATAAATCGCCATACAAGACCAACTTTGGGGCTTTTATTAACCGTGGCGGTAAAAAAAGTATATATGCAGGGTATTATTTTCATTGTGAGCCGGGCGGGGGAAGTTTTGCAGGCGGTGGTTTATGGATGCCCGAGCCGGAGAACCTTGCCAAAGTGCGGCAGGAAATAGATTACTCGTTTGACGAATTTAAAAAAATTGTTACCGGCAAAAAATTTATAAATATATATGGTGATTTACATAAAGGTGACGATGTGATACTTAGCCGCGAACCTAAAGGATACGAAAAAAACAACCCTGCCATTGAGTTTATTAAGCTTAAAAGTTTTATAGCTATGCGCCCGGTAACAGATGAGGAACTTACTGGCAAAGAGTTGGTTAAAACTATTGCAGCGGCATACAGTGCCCTGCAGCCACTGGTTGGATTTATTAACCGAGCGCTGGAGTAGATTGAGTATAATACAGCACCATTAGAATATTATACATGAGAAAATATTTTGCCTGCATGCAAGGCTTGCTGCTTGTTGTACTGCTGAAATGGCGACCATTCAAAGCCTAATTATTTAAGCCGCCTACACCACAACCAAGATGTACATTGTAAAATGGGCGGAAGAGGTTAAATCACGCGCGCCCAGGGGCGCCGATTTAACAAGCTGGAGGTATTAACTCTTCAGCGTATTAAAACCACGGTGCCTTTAGAAGTAAGGCTTTCGCAACCGGCCCCGTTTTTATAATGCAGCACCCACACATAAGTTCCGGGTGCAGCTTTTGCGCCTTTAACAGTACCATCCCATTTATCACCCTGGTTACTGGCGTTATATACATTTATGCCCCATCTGTTGTAAACACCCAGTTTAAACTCACTCAAAGGATAGGCGCTTAGCGGTCCCCAGGTATCATTGCTGCCGTCACCATTGGGCGTAAATGCAGTGGGAATATGTACCCGCGTACTGTTACCTGCCAATACTGTAACTGTAATATGCGTTGTATCTGTACAATGATTTTTATCGGTGGCAGTAACCGTGTACACTATATCAGCGGTTGGATTGGCCAAAGGGGAGGCGCTTTGGCAATCGCTTAAATTATTACAGGGCTTCCATGTATAGGTAACACCACCGGATACATTTAATGGTGTGCCCGCGCCCCCACAGGCAACTACGTTAGTTTGCGGGGTATTGATGAACCTGTGGGCACCGGTATTTTGCACCTCAATCGTTGTGTCAGTTGTAAAAACTCCGCCGCCGGTATATAATTGTAAACGCACATTGTATTTGCCGGTATATGCAAAACGGTATGTAAAATCTTTCGCTTCTGATGAATCGCCGTTGCTAACCTTCCATACACGCCGGCTAATAGTTACAGCGGCACTTACTTTTGAAGAATCGCTGAACGTTATTTCATCCGCCCGGCAGGGGTTTGAAATCGCGGCAATTACAGGTACCGGCGGGGCCAACTGACGGCAAACACTATCAGAAAAATACCGTACTTCGGCATCTGTCAATGCACGCCGGTACACACGTACTTCGTCAATATCCCCCACAAAATTCCTGAAGCCTGTAACCGAGCCTGCAGGTGATACGCTGCCCAATATCACTTCCATCGGCTCGGTGCCGCAGAGGTCTGCCACATGAGGGAAATTATTAATCCAGTAGCTCATTATTTTGCAATCAAAATATACGCGCATATTGCCCTGGTCGTACACGATAGCTATTGTTTGCCATTGATTGTTTGCAGTTATTGTGTCCATTTCGTACCCGTTGGAGGTTCGCTCGTTGCCCGAGCACCAGTCGCCAAAGTATCCTAAGAAATCATACTGGGGGTGATAGTTAACATTTGGCGGCGCCCAGCCTATCCTTAATTTTCCGTGCAGGTATGCCTGTTCCGGGTCAGCGGTAGCCCGCTGCCACGAAAAAAAATTATAAAAGGGCACGCCGCCCGCCCGGGTAATAACGGGCTTAATACGCATAAGTACTGAAAATTCTTTTATTGTACCGTCAAGTTTTGTTATATTGGGTATAACTATGGCTTCTTTGCCTGTAAAGTGAAAAGCCCCTGTTTTATTACCATCAAAGCTGGTAGTAACTTTAGCACCGTAGTTAATGCCATCATAATTGTTGCCGCTGTAGTCATAGGTGTCGCCGTTTAAAGGCATATACAGTACAAGACTGTCAGGAGCAACCTGCGCCGCGGCGCAGGTTGCATACAGCAGCAAAACATGTAATATAAGGCAGTGCCTGTTCATGGGGCGAATGATAGTTTGGGAACCCTGTTTCCCCCGTCCTGCTTAAAAGCCGTGAAAACAGTAAAGACCCTTTATGCTTTAAAGTAAAGTTATAGCAATAAATATTTGCAAATGGCTGTAGCCGGGCGGTGAATAACCCGTGAAAAAATGCCGGAGTAAAAAAAGAGGCCTCCCGCAAGCTTAATTTTTAACGCAAGTTGTTGATATTAATAGAATTAAGCGGAAGATGGATAGCCCCTTTTACCGTTAAATAGGTATTGTATGGTTGCCATTGGAAAGGTGCACGGACAGAGCAAACCCGGTTTCGCCTGCAGGTACAGAACAAAAAACTTCCTGGTTTTATGGCTTTTAAAATGAATTTATTTGTTTTTTGCTTGTTAATGCATACCTTTGCCGTCCTC
>DASZUX010000668.1:0-7291 GCA_035547455.1 Chitinophagaceae bacterium | reverse complement strand
TATTTTACAGTTTGCCCCTGAACATAGCTGGACATTAGATGTAGAGAGCTACGACCGGCAAACGCCTGCCCAAAGTAATATTGCTGCGATAGAACCCAGTGAAGTATTGCTTTGGACTAAAGCTGATTTTGAAAAGTTACTGGCAGGTATGCCTAAGCTGAAAAACTTTGCACAGCAACTTATTTCCAGTAACATTTACCGCAGCCGGCAACGTTTGTTAACCGCCCTGGGCGCCACCCCTGAAGAAAAATATGAAGAATTTGTGGGCATGTATCCCAACCTGCTGTTAAGGCTGCCCCTGCGTATGATAGCATCCTACCTTGGCATTTCTTTAAAAACGCTCACCCGCATACGGCACGCGCAGGTGCAACGATAAGCCGTAATATGGTCAAATGACCTCTTTTTTGGCTGCCGGTTGTTACAACTTTGCTGGCCTAAATTATTTGTATGCGTGTATTTGTTACCGGGGCCTCAGGTTTTGTAGGCTCTGCAATAGTTAAAGAACTTTTACAGGCCGGCCATAGTGTGCTTGGCATGGTACGTACCGGCAGCGCGGCGCAGGCATTGGCTGATATTGGCGCCGGGGCGCACCCTGGTAACCTGGATGACCTGCAAAGCGTGCAGGCCGGTGTTACGGGTTGTGATGCAGTAATTCATACGGCTTTTAACCACGACTTCAGCCGTTTTAAAGAGAATTGCGAGGCCGACAGGCGCGTGATTTTAGCATTAGGCGCTGCGCTTGAAGGTAGTAACCGCCCGCTTGTTATTACATCCGGTACTGGGTTGATAAATACCGGCCGTTTGTTAACTGAAGAGGACATGCCCCCGTCCTCGGACATTGTGCCCCGTGCAGCCTCCGAAGAAGCAGCCCGTGCCGTGGCGGCAAAGGGTGTTAATGCTTATATTACCAGGCTTCCGCCAACCGTTCATGGTAAGGGCGACCACGGTTTTATCCCGGTCATCATTAATACGGCAAGGGAAAAACAACAATCGGTCTATATAGGGGAGGGGCAAAACCATTGGCCTGCCGTGCACCGTTTGGATGCGGCAGCATTATACCGCCTGGTTGTAGAGAAACAGCCCGCGCAAAGGGTTTACCACGCTGTGGGGGAACAAGGCATTCCCTTTAAGGAAATTGCCGCGGCTATCGGCAGAGGGCTGCACATACCCACGGTTAGCATGCAGGGCTCCGAAGCTGAAGCGCATTTTGGCTGGTTCACGCATTTTGCCTCGCTCGGCTCACCGGCGTCAAGCGCCCGCACCAGCGAAGTATTAGGCTGGCAGCCACACCACCCAGGCTTGCTTGAAGAACTTGTACCGGGAATTTATTTTTAAATTTTGTAAGGTGCTGCCTGCAAATAGCAGCACCTTATTTTGCTGAGTGAATGCAGTTAAAAATAACAGGCTATTTACTTGCGCCTATGTTCTTCAGCAGCAAAAACGCGGTTTTATTTAATTGCTGGTCCCGGCTGTTGCTGCGTATTTTGGGCATGTCAAGGTTTCCGATAACAATATCATCAAACCCGTCTCCATCAATATCGCCCGCATCCATGGTAAGCCAGTTCCCCTTGCTGTATTGCTGTATGGCAAAGGGTTTAAATGCAAACCTGCCCTCGTTTTCCAGGTACACAAACGATTCCTGCGGCTGGTTCTTCTTATCCGGGAAAAACGAAATGGAGGCAATGTCCAGGTCTCCGTCCTTGTCAAAATCGCGTGCTATGGCTTTGTAGCAGCCGTGCATAGGAAAAAAGAAGGCCTGGGTAAAATTAAAATGCCCGTCATTAAGGTATAGATACACACCATGGTAGTTTTTTAGCTGGTCGGCTGAGTAGTCGGCATTATCGCCGCAGCTATACAAAATATCCGGGTTGCCGTCGTTGTTAAAATCATCCAGCTCAAAATAACAGGAGCCATATACCGGCGGGAAGCGTAAAATGTCTTTTCTTTTAAAATTGCCATTACCTGTATTTGTAAAAAGATATATACCCTCCTCCGCCTGGGCAAACAACACCATAATATCAGGCAGGCCGTCATGGTTGTAATCATCTATATATGCCTTTATCGCACCCGGTATGGCCCATATAACTTTTTTCTCGTAGCCGCTTCCTGTATTCCTTAGCCAATACAATTCGCCGGTAGTATTGCCAAAACCGCAAATAAGGTAATCGGGCCTACCATCCTTGTCAATATCATACTGCGTAACCTGTACCGGCCGTGGCAGGCTGTCTGCAATTTTTGTTACTGGTGTAATAGCGCCCTGTTTGGTAATGGCAAAGTTGTAAGCATTACCCGTTCTTTTATCATTTGGGTTTATGTAGCCAATATTCGTATAACAGCCGTTGCGGTCACCGGCAACAGACAGGTTATTCTCAAAATTCATATCCACCACAACACCATGTACATCCAGGTCGCTGAGCTTGCGAAGGTTTTTATCATAAGTAGTTAGCGATGAGTCTGTGGCATTTGCAGCATAAATACAATTATTGCCCGGGTCAATTTTTACAAACGTTGCCGAAGGAAACCCGCGGTCTATCTTTACTTCCTGCGCCTTAAAGCGGTTTGTAAACTGTTTTATTGGCGCGCGGTTTTGCACAGGTAATGTGTCCGGTGCAATGGTTTTATAATAATCGCAAATTTTTGCCCAGTCGGTAATACTAATAGTTTGGCTTTGCTGCTCAACGCTGCCGGTTTGCCGGTTAATAACCACATCGGCATAGGCTTCGCCATTGTAATATTTTATCCCGAGCTTTTTGCCCATTACAGGTAAAACACTGTTTTTCCAGGTTGATTTATCAAGCAGGGTAGGTGCCGGTAAAACATGGCAGGAAGCACAATATGTTTTTGCGAGTTGCTCCCCTGTTGTTTCCCCGGTTTCTTGCGTGCACCCGCATAGCAGGTACAGCAAGCCCAAACACACAAACATCTGGCACGTGTTTCTCATTATAACAGTTAAACGGTAATATTAGTGTAAAGGCATTTTGCCCGGCTTTTTTTGCGACCAATCCTTTTTTTTTGGCGGTGAAATACTGATATTTTGGCCCCCTGTCCAGGTAATAAACAACATAATCGCTGCTTGCTTATCTTTAACAAAAGGTTGATGTATGGCAGATTTTTTTATTGATGAGAATATTGCCCGGGCAAAAACAATTAGCACAGAATATTACCTCGCCCCCGGCTATTTTGAAAAATCAAAAGAGAAGATTTTTGCCACTTCCTGGCAGTTTATCGGCGATAACGATTTGGTTGCTGAAAACGGCTCTGCCCATCCTTTTACCCTGCTGGAGCATTACATGGATGAGCCTCTGTTACTTACCCGCGATAAGGAAGGTAACCTGCACTGCATGAGCAATGTATGTACACACCGGGGCAATCTTGTTGTATATGAACCCTGTAAACTAAACCAGCTTCGCTGTAAATATCATGGCAGGCTGTTTTCGCTGGATGGCGGTTTTGTTTCCATGCCGGAGTTTAAAGAAGTGGAAGATTTTCCTGCCCCGGGTGATAACCTTCACAGCCTGCCGCTGTTTAACTGGGGCAAGCTTCTTTTTACCTCATTAAACGCATCAATAGGTGCAAAAGATATTTTTGGGGAAATGATGGAACGTATAGGCTGGTTCCCGGTAGATAAACTTCGCCATTACCCTCATCTTTCAAAAGACTATTTTGTAAAAGCCAACTGGGCTTTATACTGCGAAAACTACCTGGAAGGTTTTCATATACCGTTTGTGCATGCAGGTTTAAACCAGGTGCTTGATTTTGGAGAATATACTACAGAAACATTCAGGTACTGCAACCTGCAGTTGGGAATAGGTAAAAAGGGCGACGTTTGCTTTGACTTGCCTGCATTTTCTGCAGACTATGGTAAAGAGGTGGCAGCTTATTATTTCTGGGTTTTTCCCAATATGATGTTTAATTTTTATCCCTGGGGTTTATCAATAAACCTTGTTCAGCCAATCAGCGCAGGCGAGTGCAAAGTTTCTTTTTTAACGTATGTGAGTGATGAAACTAAGCTTAACACCGGCGCGGGAAGCGGCCTTGATACAGTTGAAATGGAAGATGAAGAGGTTGTGGAAAATGTACAAAAAGGCATCCGTTCCAGGTTTTATAAGCATGGCAGGTATTCAGTAAAGCGTGAGCAGGGTACGCATCATTTTCACAGGCTTATAGCAGAGTTTATGGCATAGCTTTTAAGTTACTGCCTGGGTAGTTCATATTTTTTTCGGTCTGCCTCTGCCAGGCTCATTAACAGCTACCCGTAACTGAATGTTTTTACCTGCTTTGCCCTGGGGATTAAAATTTTTAAAATAATTCCACTAAAATAGTAGGGTTTACAAAAAAACGTTTAGTTTTATATTCTATTTAATCGGTAGGAATAAGATATTAATCTAAGATTAATTAAAGTATTATGGCTAATCGGGCACAGGAAAAATCAGTAAGAATAGTAGTAAAAGCGGCATCATGGCGTATTTTTGCCACCTGCGATACTATCCTTCTTTCCTACATTATCACAGGCCACCCCGTTACCGCGCTTAAAATTGGAATAACTGAAGTATTTACTAAAATATTTTTGTTTTACCTGCATGAACGTTATGTATGGACGAATATAAAATTTGGCCGCGTATATGCCGCGGATGGCATAACTGTTACGGGTGATAAACATATTCGCAGCATTGTAAAGGGGGCAAGCTGGAGATTTTTTGGTACCCTGGATACTATCATTCTTGCCTGGTTGTGGACAGGTAACCCATTAGCAGCCCTGAAAATTGGGGTTACCGAAGTAATTACCAAAATAGCTTTGTTTTGGCTGCACGAAAGGGTGTGGTTTAAAATTAAATGGGGCCAGGCGGTTACTGTTGCTCAGCCTGTTACAAAAAAGGTTGAAGCTGAGGGTGGCATTAGTGCTGATGAAACTGCTGAAATGCCTTTGGCTGTATAAATTTACAAAAGGGGTAATTTTTTAACGGTGTTAAACCGCGCTATATCTTTTTAGTGTTTGTATAGCCGTTTTTTAAAAGCCACTGTAGTATTTTATCGCGGTGGTCGCCCTGTATAATTATTTCACCGTCCTTAGCACTGCCGCCGGTACCGCATAAGCTTTTTAACTTTTTACCCAGTTCCTGCAAGTCTTCATCTTTTCCTGCAAATCCTGTAATAAGCGATACTATTTTACCCGCACGTTGTTTTTTGTCAAGCAGTATGCGCAGTTTTTGTTGTGGCGGCGTTAAAGTAACCGGCTGGGTTTCTTCTTTTTCAAATGAAAAGTTAGGGTCGGTACTATATACAAATCCCCGGCTGTCGGGTATATTTTTCCTGCTCATCGCAAATTATTTTATAAGTTTCATATCTCAGCCTTAAGACTCATATCTACACTTTTTGCCTGGTGTATAAGGCTGCCTACGCTTATATAATCAACACCTGTGGCTGCATACTCTGTAATGTTGTCAAGTGTTATGCCCCCGCTGGCTTCGGTTTCAAAGTTGTTATTAATCAGTGCCAGCGCCTCCGTAATTTGTGCGGGGGCAAAATTGTCAAGCAATATTCTAAAAACTTTTCCTTTGCCTGCATCGCATACCATTTTTACGTCTTCAATATTCCTTGTCTCTACTTCAATTTTCAAACCGGGTTTATGCTGCTGCACATACTGCCAGGCTTTTTCAATAGCAGGCAGTATGCCGCCGCAATAATCAATATGGTTGTCTTTAAGCATTATCATATCAAATAAGCCAAACCTGTGATTAATGCCCCCGCCAATCCGTACAGCCTCTTTTTCCAGCAGTCTGAAATTAGGGGTGGTTTTACGTGTATCAAGTATTTTTGAATGATATCCCTGTAGTTTATCTGCATATTGCCTGGTTAGTGTAGCTATCCCGCTCATACGCTGCATGCAGTTAAGTACAAGCCTCTCGCATGTTAAAATGGTATGTATGCTGGCCTCTACTTCAAAAGCTGATTCCCCTTTTTTCATCACATCTCCATCTTTTTTCCGGGGGGCAAAAACAGCGCCGGCCTCACACATCATAAAAATCTTTTTTGCTACATCCATTCCTGCTAAAACACCATCCTGCTTTATTTTTAAAATGGCCTTGCCCTTTTTACCTTTTGGTATACAGCTTAAGGTAGAGTGGTCGCCATCGCCTATATCTTCTGCAAGTGCTTCTGTTACCAAATGTGCCAGTTGCTCATCGTATGTTTTCATGCGGCAAAGCTAAGGCAGAGTTGGGATTATATAAAAACGGGATGATTGTTGCTTAACTGAAGCGGTAAACAAAAAGCCACCCTTATGCAGGATGGCTTTGTTTTTAGATATTTACCTTTTCCTTTTTTATCGTTTTTGCCTTCGTTTGGGAAAGAAGTTACCGTTTCTCATTTTAGAAGACAGGCCTTCAGGGGCGCCGTAATGCGTCATAGCGCAACGGAAACCAATTGTGCTGCTGCTTTCATCTTCTTCAAGAAAACGGCGGGTGCCGGGGCTAAGCCAATAAGGCATATCGTTCCAGCTACCACCTTTTACTACCCTCGATTTATCGCTTATAAGCGTTGTAATACCATACCCGTAGTCTACCCTGCTCATTGAGTCGCCATCAAGATAATCAATAGCGTAAGCATGCTGGTAGTTACGGCGGTTCACCAATGCAGAATCTGATTCGGGAACTTCCTTAATACGGCCAAGGCTGTCTCTTAAATTGCCGGCGCCGCCGCTCATATCTACTTTTTGAAATACGTTACCACGGTAAGGGTTCAAATCATCCTCTTCCAAACCGGTAAGCGGCCTGTACACATCTGCAACCCACTCGCTAACGTTACCGCTCATATTATATAAGCCGTAGCCGTTGGGGAAGAAAGAGGTAACAGGGGCAGGAATGGCAGAACGGTCGTTAAGACCGCCGGCAGTACCCATATAGTCGCCATTGCCGCGCTTAAAGTTGGCTAAGTATGCACCCTGCCATGAGCCACGGGCTGTTGCACGCAGGTTATCAAAGCCGTCATTTTTCCATGAATATATTTGCTTGTTGGCTATAAGTTCTTCGCCTCTTTGTTTCTCGCTTTTACGCGGTTGAGGATTATCCGCTATATAACCCAGGGCTGCATATTCCCACTCTGCTTCTGTGGGCAGACGGAATTCACCTTCCGTATATAAACCTTTAGAAGTTCTGTAGTTACTCCATAGCTGAGTACGCCATACACAAAAAGCTGTAGCCTGCTTCCAGTTGACACCCACCACCGGGTAATTGTCAAAGGCGGGATGCCAGAAATACATTTTGGCCATCGGGTCGTTATAGGAATAGGAAAA
>DASZUX010000667.1:0-2316 GCA_035547455.1 Chitinophagaceae bacterium | reverse complement strand
GGATATTTATAAAACTACATATAAGAGTAAACGAAAAATAGCATACAGGTTTCGCGAAGGGGAAATAACCCATGAGCATGAAGTGGCTATTATACGCGGGCAAGTAGAAGCAAGCCCATACCCTACCATATATTGCGGTGATAATAATGCAACACCGGCATCTTATACATATCATTATTTAAAAGGCGATATGCAGGATGCTTTTGTTAAAAAGGGATTTGGCCCTGGCGGTACGTTTTATAAAATTTTACCAACGCTGCGCATAGATGTTTGCTTTGTTAACAAAGCATTGCAGGTGCAGCAATGCACTGTACCACAGGTAAAACTTTCAGACCATTATCCTGTAGTGACAGATATTTCCTGGAAAACACCTTAGCATTACTGCCTGCAAAATAATTTGTTTAATAAGCCCTGCGGTATATACATTAGCGCATAAATATATTAATAAGCCAACTTTATATGATGAAGCCACTCCTGCTTTTTATTGCTTGCTGCCTTGCTTTTACTGCCGGTTTTGCACAACAGGTGCACACTTTTAGTCTTGGCAAAAACGATTTTTTATTAGATGGCAAGCCATTTCAAATCATTAGCGGGGAGATGCACCCTGCACGCATACCGCGCCAATACTGGCGCAACCGGATACAAATGGCTAAGGCAATGGGCTGCAATACCATAGCCGTATATATCTTCTGGAACTACCAGGAAGTTACCCCCGGTGTTTTTGATTTTACAACCGGCAACCATAATATAGCGGAATTTATACGCATTTGTAAAGAAGAAGGAATGTGGGTGTTACTGCGTCCCGGGCCTTATGTGTGTGCAGAATGGGATTTTGGCGGCCTTCCGTCCTATTTGCTTAAAACGCCGGATATTAAAGTACGCTGCATGGATGAGCGGTATATGCAGGCAGTGACCCGGTATATTAAAAACCTGGCACAGCAAATAAAACCATTGCTGTGCACCAGCGGCGGGCCAATTATTATGACGCAGATTGAAAACGAGTACGGTAGTTATGCCAATGATAAAACTTATCTTGAAACATTACGCAACCTGTGGTTGCAAAACGGGATAAATGTACCTTTTTATACTGCTGACGGCCCTACGCCTTTTATGCTGGAAGCCGGGAACATTGACGGCGCCGCCATAGGGCTTGACAGCGGTACCAGCGATGGAGACTTTGACCAGGCGCATAAGCGTAATCCCAACGTGCCGGCATTCAGCAGTGAGACCTACCCAGGCTGGCTTACCCATTGGAAAGAGAAATATGCAAAAACAGATACGGCTGATTTAAAAAAGGAAATTGAATACCTGCTGCAGCACCATAAATCGTTTAACCTGTACGTAGTGCATGGCGGTACCAATTTTGGCTTTACGGCAGGCGCCAATGCCTTTTCGCCAACGCAGTATCAGCCGGATATTACAAGCTACGATTATGATGCACCAATAACAGAACAAGGACAGGCTACCCCAAAATATTACATGCTGCGCAACCTAATAAAGCAATATGTTACCTACAAAATACCTGCTGTGCCGGCTGCACCCGCTACCATTACCATACCACCTGTTACACTTACCCCTTTTACAAGTATTTGGAATGAACTGCCAGCGCCTGTGGCGTCACCTCAACCCAGGCCTATGGAGTATTACGGCCAGAACCAGGGCTTAATATTATACCGCACAAAGCTTATTGGCCATAAAAGCGGTACGCTTACGATTACAGAGCCGCATGACTTTGCCATGGTGTTTATTGACGGCAAACTGGTTGATACTGTTTTTCGTGACGGCGGCAAATGGAGTGTGAAAATACCCCCGGCCGCGAGTAAAGACCCTGTACTGGATATTTTAGTGGAAGGTATGGGGCATATAAATTTTGCTCAATATATGATTGACAGGAAAGGCATAACCGACCGCGTTACTTTAAACGGGATGACGCTGATGGACTGGCAGGTGTACCTGTTGCCGATGAATGAACCATTTATTGCCGGGTTGAAAGATAAGAGCCCTGCAGGATTTCATGACGGTATATTTTTTAAAGGCAGCTTTGACCTGGCTGAAACGGGTGACACTTATATTGATATGAGCCAGTTTAAAAAAGGCATTGTGTATGTAAATGGCCACAACCTTGGCAGGTACTGGAATGTTGGCCCGCAGTTTAGGTTATACTGCCCTGAAGGCTGGCTTAAAAAGGGTAAAAATAATATTGTTGTGTTCGATTTTCACCAGCAGCAACAGGCACAGGTACAAGGCGTAAGCACGCTTGAATAAATAAAAAATACAGGTACGGTGTTACGAAAATATATTGTAATACTGTACCTG